>JANNCG010000168.1:0-6418 GCA_031386385.1 Myxococcales bacterium | reverse complement strand
GTGCCGCCGGTGGTGTAGCCCTCAAGGTTCATGAGGTTGAGTGTTTCTGGGACAATTCCTTGTCCAATCACCGCTGCATCGCCGTGCAGGACCAGCGGAATCACCCGCTTGCGATCCCCGCCCAAGCGATCTTGTTTCGCCCGAACCCGTCCCACAACCACAGCACCAACAAACTCAAGATGGCTCGGATTAAACGCAAGCGACAGGTGCACCACGCGCCCGGACTCCGTCACACGATCGTGCGAGTACCCCATGTGGTACTTCACGTCTCCGCGACCCATGTTCTTTTCGGGGTTTTTGTCTTCAAATCCAGCGAGGATGTCTCTCACTGGCTTCTCAAGAATGTTCGCAAGGACGTTGAGCCGACCTCGGTGAGCCATCCCAATAAGCACCTCATCGGCACCGAGCCGAGCGCCCTCTTCAATCACCAAATCGACCATGGGGATCATGCTCTCGCTGCCCTCGCAAGAGAAGCGCTTCACACCAATGTACTTGGTGTGCAAAAACTGCTCGAACCCCTCGGCGTCAATCAGCTTGGACAGAATCCGCCGCTGCATCGCAGGCGACAGAGCCATGTGGTTGAGCGACGATTCCATCTGGATTCGCAGCCACTCACGCTCTTCGGTGGATTCAATGTGCATAAACTCAACCGCGATGGTGCGGCAGTACGTCTGCTCACACCGTGCGATCAACTCACGGACAGAGAGGGTCCCATCCACGTCGCCAAAATCTGTACTGACTCTTGCATCGAGCTCTTGGTCACTCAAAGCAAACGCTTCAGCAGTGAGCTCAGGGGTCGGAGAGACTTCAAGACCTAGAGGATCGAGCTTTGCAAAAAAATGCCCGCGCGAACGAAAGGCATTGACCAGCGCTGACGCCTTTGCAGTCGTCGCTGACGCCTCTGCCGCAGCCATGGACTTCGCGATCTCTGTTCGAGCTGCATAGCCATTGCCGTTGCCGTTGCCATTGCCGTTTGCATGGTGGACCGTGGCCGCGTCACCAGCTCCGGTGGTGTCGTGCCGTCCATTACTTCCAACTGAGTCGTCACTCAGCCGTTCGAAGTACGTACGCCACTTCCCATCAACGGATTGTGGGTTTTCAAGAAAGCGAAGATAGAACTCTTCGACGATGGCCTGGTTGATTCCAAAATCAACATTGAACTCGCGATTCATCAGTACGTTCGGTGGCCGAAGGTACCGTACTCTCGCTTAACGTGCTCCCCAAATCTCGCGTGCGTATTCAAGAATTGTTCGATCACTCGAGAAGCGTCCCATCCGAGCGACGTTAATCAACGCCGAGCGGTGCCACTGGTGCGAGTCTTCGTACGCACTGCTCACACGTCGCTGGCACTCAACATACGCAGCCCAATCGGCCAAAAGCATGTACTCGTCTCCCTGCAAGAGTTCATCAATGAGTGGCTTAAAGAGCGTGCGATTTTCTGGCTCAAAAAAGCCCGAAGCGATGAGATCTAAAACTTCTTTTAGACTGGAATCTTGCTCATAAATCTCACGCGGATTGTATCCCGCTTTCTGCTTCGAAACTTGATCCGCGGTGAGCCCAAAGAGAAAGAAATGATCCTCGCCGACGGCCTCGCGAATTTCGATGTTTGCCCCGTCCAGAGTGCCAATCGTTAGCGCACCGTTGAGAGCAAACTTCATGTTTCCAGTGCCTGACGCCTCTTTGCCCGCAGTGCTGATCTGCTCGCTCAGATCCGCTGCAGGAAGAATTCTCTCTGCGAGTGACACTCGGTAGTTGGGTAGAAAAAGTACCTTCAACCGTCCCTGAACGTCGGGGTCGTTGTTCACCACCTCACCAATTGAGTTGATGAGCTTGATAATCAGCTTGGCCACTTTGTATCCAGGCGCGGCCTTCGCCCCAAACAAGAACGTCCTCGGAACCGTCAACACTCGCGTCCCACGCTTCACATCCAAGTACATCCTCACGATGTGAAGGGCATTCAACAACTGTCGCTTGTACTCGTGCAGTCGCTTGATCTGCACATCGAAGAGCGAGCTTGGATCGAGGTTGACCGTGAATTCTTTCGCGACAAAATCCGTGAATTCTTGCTTATTTTGCTGCTTAATCGTCCGCACACGCCCAATGATGTCTCCGTTGTCCGCAAACTTCTGCAGACCCTCAAGACGATCAAGATCCGTCTCCCATCCAGACCCAAGCAGCTCAGTGATGAGTGCCGAGAGCCGAGGGTTGCATTGCCGCAACCACCGACGAGGAGTCACCCCATTGGTCTTGTTTGAGAACCGATCGGGGTACAGCTCAGCGAAGTCACTCAGAACCGTCTCTTTGAGCAATCGCGTGTGAAGCGCTGCAACCCCATTCACTGCATGAGATCCGACCACGGCCAAGTAGGCCATGCGGACGCGCTTATCCGTCCCCTCTTCGATCAAGCTCATGCGGCTCAACCGCGCATTGTCACCAGGAAACTTGATCGAAACCTGCCTAAGAAACCGTCGATTGATCTCGTAGATGATCTGCAAATGCCTTGGCAAAAGACGCTCAAATAGCGAAACACTCCATTTTTCAAGCGCCTCCGCGAGCAGCGTGTGGTTGGTGTATCCACAGGCTGCGTGTGTGGCCTCCCACGCTAGCTCCCAAGACACATGACGCTCGTCCATAAACACCCTCATAAGCTCTGCGATGGTGATCGCTGGGTGTGTGTCGTTGAGCTGAATCGCATTCTTCTTCGCAAAATCTTGGATGGTCCCGCCGCGCTTAAAATGGCGGCGAACAACATCGTGCACTGCACAAGCGACGAAGAAGTACTCTTGTTTTAGTCGAAGCTCGCGACCCGCCTGGTTTTGATCGTTCGGGTAGAGCACCTTTGAGATCACTTCGCTCGCGGTTTTGTCCTCGACTGCTCGAATGTAGTCACCGTCGTTAAACAAGCCGAAATCAAACTCGTTGCCCGAGCGCGCTTGCCACAACCGAAGCGTGTTCACCTTGTCGTTTCCGTAGCCAGCAACGGGCGTATCGTACGGAACACCGAGCACCTTCTGTGTATCAACCCATCGAACCGTAAACCGACCGTGCCCATCGGATGTCTCGACGCAACGTCCGTAAAAATTCACCTCAACGGTGTGCTCTGGCCGAACGATCTCCCACGGATTACCGAAGCGCAGCCACTCGTCAGGTTTCTCGTGCTGCCAGCCGTTCTTAAACGCTTGGTCAAAAATCCCGAACTCATACCGAATCCCGTACCCGTAGCCATTGATTCCGAGCGTCGCCATCGAGTCCAAAAAACACGCCGCCAAACGGCCGAGACCGCCATTGCCAAGGCCCGCATCGGACTCACACTCGAGCAAATCTGCTAGAGAAATTCCAAGCTCTGCAAGGACCTCTTTCATCGGGTCGTACAGATCCACTGCGAGGAGGTTGCTCGCCATCAACCGACCCAACAAAAACTCCGCAGAGAGATAATACACTCGCTTGGCGCCCTCAGAAGCCAGGTCGCGACGGGTCTTCGCCCAACGCGCCATCAACCGATCGCGCACCAAGTACGCAAGAGCGTGCAGACGATCGTGCGGGGTGGCTCCCTCTAGACTTCGCCCACGCATGTACGCGAGGTGGTCTAAAAAGGCTCGCTTGAGGGCCTTGGGGTGCATGCTTGTGCGATCGTCTTCGACAATCACATGACCTTGTGGAAACTCGCTAACTTCGGTTTTGCTCATGGGGATCTTGCGGGCGAGCGTCCTTCACTTTCACGCGAAAAACAAAGGAATCTTCACAGTACTTCACCGGAATCGATCTAAGCACGTAGGCACCACAACATTACGCAACCGTCCCTGCCTCTCTGGCGTACCGAAAACACCGATGTCCCCACTCAGAATTGTCATTTTTTTGTCCGTGATCAGCTCGCTCACCTACGGTACGCACTATTATCTTTGGGCTCGCCTTATTCGCGACGCGGTGTTGCCAAGCCCCTGGTTGCGAATCGCGACGATACTTCTTGTGCTCCTTGCAGCCTCGATTCCAACCGCGATGATCCTGAGTCGCATGCTTCCACGCGACGAGATCAAGCCCCTGTCATGGCTCGCGTTTGTGTGGATGGGGGCGCTATTTATGCTTTTGCTCTCGACCGGTGCGGTGAACACCCTGAGCACACTGTTTTCGTTTATCCCATCAAGTCCACTCGCTGATCCGACGCGTCGATTGTTTTTCGCGCGAGGGGCGGCGGTGGTCTCGACGATCGCAGGCGTCGCTCTCTCTGGCTATGGGCTTTGGTCAGCTTGGCGTGGAGCGCACGTAAAGTCTGTCGCGATCAAGCTCGCAAAGCTCAACCCGGCGCTGGCTGGGTACAAAATCATTCAGCTGACCGACGTGCACATCGGACCAACTTTGGACAAAGAGTTTTTGAACAAGATTGTCTCAATGGTGAACGCGCAAGATCCAGACATGGTCGTGATCACCGGCGATCTTGTGGATGGTGCAGTGGGAGCCTTGGCCGAGCACGTCAGGCCGCTGCAAAATCTTCGATCACGAGATGGCGTGTATTTTGTCACAGGAAATCACGAGTACTACTCTGGCGCGGACGAGTGGATCGCGTTTTTAGCGACACTCAACATTCGCGTGCTTCGCAATGAGCGGGTTCGGATACGTGGCGATCAAGGGTTTGATCTTGCCGGTGTCGATGACGCGACCGCGCATCAGTTCGGTCGCGGTCACGGGGCCGATTATGAAAAAGCTCTCTCGGGACGGGATGACTCTCGGCCAGTGATTCTTCTCGCGCACCAGCCACGCCAAGTGATTGGCGCAGAGCCGTATCGCCCCGACCTGCTGCTCTCAGGGCACACGCACGGAGGACAGATCGCGCCGATTAATTTTTTGGTGAAGCTCCAGCAGCCCTACGTCGCGGGTCTACACCAACACGGCCCAACCCAAGTGTACGTCTCTTGCGGAACGGGCTACTGGGGCCCTCCGATGAGAATTGGGGCTCGGGCAGAGATCACAAAAATCGAACTTGCCACTACCTAGCTGCAAACTTAGCGAGATTCTCATCCACGAGGTCAAACAACACACGGTTGCCATCTTGCGTATACGAGCTCTGCACTTTGCGCGCGAAGTGACGGTGATCTTTCAAAAACGCGCCCAGCGTTTGCTCATCAAAGTTCGGCGCGGTCATCCCGTAGCCTAGCTTGGTGATATAGCGGGCGTTCATCACTTGCTCAAACTGGTGTCTTACGGGGACGCTGAGCACGGGCTTGCCCAAATACAGCGACTCACCAATCAAAGACAACCCACCATTTGCGATGACCGCGTTGGCGCTCGCGAGATCATCCACGAAGCCTTGCTCACTAAAATTTTTGATCACACAGTTGCCGCGAATTTCGTCCCGACGAAGACCATAGACAATAAATTTTTGATCGCTCTGTGTATTGAGCATGTCCAACAAGCGCGTGTCCGAGGTGGACGTCTGATAGACCAACACGTGTCCGGCCTCAGAGCGTTTTGCGTCGAGAATGGACTGTCTCAGAATGGACGGGACAAGGGTTGTGTTCGCTCGATATTTTTCTTTGATCTCGGGATAGAAAAAAGTCGTGATCGCATAGTGCTCGCAGTTTGGAAGCTTGAGCTTAATGAAAGCCTTAGTGCTCTCAAAATCCACTCGATGCCCCTCAGTAATCTCAGGCTCATGTTTGCATCGCGAGATAATTTGCTGGTTATCAATGGATAAAATCGGCACACCGTGCGCGCGCCCGTACATATACGCAAACGACTCAAAATCACTGATGATCGCGTCGGGGCCAAACGTCCGAGCGTCTTCAAGATACGCCCCCACGTTCTCAACGACCATCCCCGGAACCTTCAGTACATTTTTGAGCACAGACCCATCACGGTCCATCGCGCCATCCACGTACTTCATCTCAAGGCCGACGATCTCGGTGACATCTTTGAAGCTCTTACGCAAAAAGTCGTAGGCCCTCCCAGACACCACAATCTTCACCTCGTGCCCTTTGCTCACAAGGTGCTCAAGCGTCACCTTTGAGCGTGTCGCGTGTCCCATTCCCTCGCCGACGACACCGTAGAGAATTTTCATTTGGCCTTCTCCGCGATCGCTACAAACTCGGCCTTGAGAGCGGCCAACGCAGTCAAAGCACGAGTTTTTGCAGCATCCACCGTTTCGGCTTCGGCCACTGGCTCGCGCACATCAAAATAGTATTTGATCTTCGGTTCGGTACCGCTGGGACGAACCGTAATCCGTGAGCCACCTGAGAGCGCATAGGCAATGACGTTTGAGCTCGGAAGCGTCAACGCCTCGGTCTTTGCATTCTCTACACGCGTCCCCAAAAGCAAATCGCTCACAGCCGTGACCCGATAAGCGCCGATTGCACTCAATGGGTTGTCGCGAAACCACTGCATCAATGCTTTGATCTGCGCGCCGCCCTCAAGGCCCTTCATGGTG
>JANNCG010000150.1:0-3234 GCA_031386385.1 Myxococcales bacterium | reverse complement strand
GTACATGTCGCCAGAGCAAGCCAACGGCGATGACAGGCTTACAGCGCAAAGCGACGTGTTTTCTGCGGGGACGGTGCTGTACGAGTTGCTGTCAGGCGAGGCCGCGTTTATCGCGCCAAACGAGCTTGAGTTGATCTACACCGTGCGCCGGGCGCTCCCGAAACCGTTGGCCGAGGCGGCGCCACATGTTCCTGATGTTTTAGTGAACATCGTGCGGCACGCGATGGCGCGAGGTCGCAAAGCGCGTTTTGTTTCGGCGGCAGAATTTCGAGACGAGCTTGTTGCGTTTTTGCGCGCCTATGCGCCGGGCTATCGCCGAACAAAGCTCGCGAATCATATGCGCTCAATGTGGCAACTCGAGATCGACGCAGAGATCAACGTGATGCTCGAGTATGTGATGAGCGAAGAGGGCGCCGTGGATGCAGAGAATCTTTTGGAGACGGCGTCCATCGACGAGAGCATCTCTGCCGTGAGCATGTTCTCGAGCGCCCGGGACCTTGCTGATCTCGCTGAAACTGAGCCAGTTTCGGACTTTGAAGCAGAGCAGCCGACAACCGTCCCTGGACGAAAACCATCGGGTGCGACCAAGGCGCCGAGCACCGATCCGTCGCAGGGGTCGCAGGGGTCACAGGGCGCGACGCGAAGAGAAGGCACGCCAAGCCGACCAGAGCAGCCACTTCGACCCCTTGCGGGGGCAAACCGAGCGGAGGCTCCAGTCCCTCGTCCAAAGCCAAAGGTTGCCGACGTCGTCCGCGAGCTGGGTGCGAGCCCCGACTCTCCCAAAGATAAGAAATGAGCTATCCGCGTCGGGTCGCGGGGTATGCGCTCATTACCGTACTCGCTGCGTGTCGCGTGAGAAGTGGTGAAGCTACGTCTGGCGCACAGGGGCTGTTGGGCTCCGGCGCTTTAGCTGTCCAAAACGCGTCACGTTACGACGGTGACGGCTTCAGCGCAGATGCCCTATTGTGTCCTGCTGAACGAGTGTGCTTTGCCCCCGGGATCAGTCAGCTCGGCGTCGATGGAGCGGAGTCCCGCTTTGAAGAGCGCCCTGCGCGTCTCGCGAGGCTGCCGGCATTTTCGCTCGATCGTCGAGAAGTGACCGCCGCGCAGTATCAAGCCTGCGTTCAGCGAGGACACTGCGTCACTGTGAGTCCCTGCGACAACACACAACGCGGCGACGGAGGGTCTCAGCCGATGACGTGTGTCCAGTGGGAAGAAGCGCGGGCCTATTGCGTTGCAAATGGCGGCCGGTTGCCCACCGAAGCTGAGTGGGAGCGCGCGGCGGCAGGTGCTTTTCCAGAGCACAGAAGGTTTCCGTTTGGCGGTGAGTTGGATGCGTCCGTTGCGGACCGAACGCCCGAAGGAGTTGAAGATCTCGCGGGTAGCGTGGCTGAGTGGGTCGCAGATTTCGGTGGTTTTTACCTCATTCCACGAAGTTCGCAGGCGTCGGTGCGCCCCGATGGTGGCAATAACGCAAGTGATGGGATGGCAACAAGTGCGGCGGTGTCTGACGCCTCTGCCAGCACCGAGGCGGGATTAGATAACAGTGAAAACGAGAACGCGGATGCAGGTACCGAGGCCGTCGACGCAGGCTCGCTGGTGATCGTCGAAAATCCCAGAGGCCCTCGAGAGAGTGTGTGGCGTGTGGTGCGTGGGGGCTATCGGGGATCACCCGCCTCACGCTGGACGAGCACCGGCAGGATCTTTCGCTTTCCGACCGACCGCAAGAGCTGGATAGGATTTCGCTGCGCTTATCCCGCGAGTCCGGACCGACCACCGGTGATCGGAGACGCGAGTCAGTGAAAAAGATACGCCACAACCTGCGATCGCACACACTCAGCTTGAGAATAATAGTTGTTATAAGTATTGTGATCGGGCCTGCGGACACCGCCGCGATTCCGCACCGGCGAGGACATCGCCCGCATGTTTCATCAGGAAATGCACGAGCCGATAGCGATAGAATGAGACGTCGCTCGCGTTATCAACGGACGTTAGAGCCAACCACCCGTCGTGGCCGTCCCATTACGCTTCCGCTTGAGAGCACTGGTGTGGGGTTTTTGCCCCCTCCTCCCCCGTTGCCCGCAACGCGACCCTACGATCACGTCGTCATCGTTTCGCTCGACGGTCTTCGGCCCGATGCTATCGGGATGACCGATACACCCAATTTGCGAGGCCTCCGGATGACGGGCTCGTGGGCGACTGAGGCGCGAACGATTGATCGCTCATACACGTTGCCCTCGCACACCTCAATGCTGTCTGGGGTCGATGCGGATCGGCATGGACTTTTGCACAACAATTTTACCCCCACGCAGGGATTCACTCGCGCGACCACCGTGTTTTATCAGGCGCATGACGCGGGTTTGACGACGGCGATGTTTGTCTCAAAGCCAAAATTTCGCCACATTGCGATTCCCGGTTCGGTGGACGTGTTCTCGCGCCCTGACTACAACTGCCCTCGCGTTGTGCGCGAGGCGTCGCAGCACATTGAGACGACCCGAGAGGGCTTGACCTTCGTCCACTTGTCCGAACCCGACAGCGCGGGCCATGACCGTGGCTGGATGACCGCCGCGTACCTTCGATCCATCTCTGCGGTGGATCGCTGTGTTGGCACCTTGCTTCAAGCCATTCAGCGCAGACCAGACCGAGACCGTGTGCTGTTGATCATCAGCGCAGATCATGGCGGACACGGAAGAACTCACGGATCGACCAGAGAGGATGACCTGCGAATTCCGTGGATTATTTGGGGATCGCGCGTTGTTCGAGGAGACTTTACTGAGAGGGTATCGACCATGGACACCGCGGCGACGGCGCTCGTAGCGTTGGGGTTAACACCGCCGACGGATTGGGTGGGACGCGCGGTTCTGCGTGCGGTTGGGCTCGCGCCAGCGGCGATCACCCTGAGCAACGCAAGTGAAACGGGGTCGTCCCTGCCGACGGATTCAAGCCGAACGATGGACGCCGGCACAGCAACGCCGTTAGGAACTTGCGTAAACTGCGGAGATGCCGCAATTGTTGACCCATCGTGAATGCTGAAAGCAAAAACGAAGTCCTGACACTTTTGCGCAACGAGGAGTGGGGCACCGCACGAATTGTTCTTGACCGCTGTCAAGACAGCGAGCGTGACGTTGAATGGCTTGCCTTTAGTGCCGAGTCCGATTCGGGCTTGGGCCATCTCGACTCCGCAGTGAGCTTGTATGGACGGGTGTTAGAAGAAAGACCACGCCACCCGGCGGC
>JANNCG010000977.1:0-3360 GCA_031386385.1 Myxococcales bacterium | reverse complement strand
GGTCGGTTCTGGCGATTGTGCCGTTTTTCTAAGAATAACCGCCGCATTCAAGCCACACTGCCGCCACAGAATTTATGGCCCCCGCAAGCAACCCATTAGTTTCAGATCGGTTCGTCGATTTTCTTCTCTTCAACGTGGTGGACGCAGAGGGGCTCTGCAAGCTCTCGCACTTTCAAGATCACAGCAAAGACACTTTTGTTCTCTGGCTCCAGAGCTGCCGACGGCTCGGACGTGAGACGTTTTATCCGTCTTATAAGCCGCAAGATCTTGAGCCCCCGAAGCTTGTGGATGGCCGAATGATCCTTCACCCTTCCATGAAGGTCTTGTGGGATGCGATGGCGCAAATGGGCGTGATCAACGCGACGCGACCCTTCGAAGTGGGAGGTCAGCAGCTTCCGTTAACCATCGCAGCGATGTCCAACTTGTACCTGGGTGCGGGCAACTGTGGGGCGTACGCATTTGCAGGGCTCACAAGTGGTGCGGCGCACTTGATCGAAGCGTTTGCTAAGCCGGCCGTGAAGGCCCTCTTTTTACAACCCCTCTACGAAGGCCGCTTCAACGGAACCATGGCCCTCACCGAGCCCAACGTCGGCTCAAGCCTCGGCGATCTGCAGTCCAAAGCGACCCCCATGTTTGACGCGCTCACCGAAGGGCACGAGCAGCGATACAAAATCAAGGGATCCAAGATCTTCATCTCTGGCGGTGATCAGGATTTCGCCGAAAACACCGTGCACTTGGTGCTCGCGCGCATGGACGGCGCCCCCATCGGCTCACGCGGAGTGTCCATGTTTGCGGTCCCCCGCATGCGTCCGGGGCCCAACGACACCTGGGTCGACAACGACGTCAGCATCGCCGGCGCGATCCACAAAATCGGCTGGAAAGGCATCCCCAGCTTGGCCCTGTCCTTCGGCGACGAAGACAACTGCGAGGGCTGGCTTGTGGGGCCCGAGAACCAAGGCTTACGGTGTATGTTTCAGATGATGAACGAGGCGCGCTTGATGGTGGGACTTGGCGCCGCGGCGACCGCCTCCGCTGCGTACCAAGAATCACTTCACTATGCCCGCGACCGCACACAAGGGCGAGCGCTGGGTGTGAGCGATCCCACTGTCCCGATGGTCGCGTTGATCGAGCACCCCGACGTACGCCGTATGTTGATCCGACAAAAGTGCATCGTCGAAGGCGCTCTGTGTTTGCTCGCGCAGACCGCGCGATACGCGGACCTCTCAGAGCACTCAGCGGACCCAGAAGAGCGTGCAAAATCAAAGGCGATGTTGGATTTGTTGATCCCCATGGCCAAGAGCTTTCCGTCGGACTACGGGTTTGAATCGACGGTCCTTGGCGTGCAAATTCACGGCGGCTACGGCTACTCAAGCGAGTACCCCGCTGAGTCTTGGATGCGCGATCAAAAGCTCAACTCCATTCACGAAGGCACCACCGGAATCCAAGCGCTGGACTTGCTCGGACGCAAGGTCGTCGCGCAGGGAGGCGCGGTGCTTTTGCAGTGGCAAGAATTGGTGCAAAAGAGCGTGGATGCCTCGAGCGAGCACCGACTCGATCATCTGCATCGGACTGCATTTTTGCAGACCATCGCGCGGTTTGTTGAGCTCACTCAGCACCTCGCGATGAGCGGCCTGCAGGGGGACCTGACCACGATGCTCTCACACGCGACTGAGTACCTGCGCGCGATGAGTATTTTGGTCGTTGGCTGGCAGTGGATTGACATGGTCAACGCGTGTCATTCACGCGACGACGAGTTTGCACATGGGATGGTGCAGGCGTGTATGTATTGGTTGGACAACGAGGTTCCGCTGGCGGGAGCGATTGCGGAGACGTTGTTCAAAGGGGACAAGAGCTTTGTCGATATGCGCGACGGCGGTTGGTAAAAGCGCCGTAAACCGCTGGATAGAGCCACGCAACGTGTGAGCGAAAGGCGACTGAATTTTGTGGATTGAGTTCACCAACGAAGGCCACAGAGCCGCCAAACAGCCCCCCATCCACCATCCCCTCTATTCGAACTCCAACATCTGGCGGGACCATCCCAAGCGTGGTTTGAAATACCGTGATCGTCCCTGTCCGTCCAATCGTCCCAATGTCTCTCGGAGCGCCCACCACGTAGTCGATCGTCCCGTTGCCATTGGTGTCTGCATACGCCGCGACGCTGCTTCCAAACAGAGCCCCCGCGATTCCGCCACGTGAAATGGGACCCACAAGCATCACTCCACCACGTTGCGTGAAGAACAGGTACGAAGCGCCCGAGTCGTTTCGGCCCGCGACATCCGCGAGGGGTGCGCCCACGAGCACATCGTCTAGGCCATCGCGGTTGACATCTCCCGCATCTGCGACGGCCGCGCCGAAGTCGTCGCCGGGCGCCTCGCCGACCACCCGAGCCGCTACAGCTCCCACTCCGGTCGGTCCACCCAACGCCACTCGGACGCTGCCCGCGCTGTCGCCGACACCGCCCTCGCCCGGGCTGCTCACCAGCACATCCGCATAGCCATCTCCATTGGTGTCTCCCGCTCCAGCGACGGCAAAGCCATAGCGTGCCGAGTTCATCGGCGAGGGCAAATCCGTGGCTCTGAGCACGCCGAGTCCCATCGGGCTCCCGTGATAAATCCCAACGCTCGCGCCTCGATCTGCCCCAACCACCAGGTCTGAGTATCCGTCGGCGTTTACGTCACCTGCGGCGTCAAGCGCACGCCCAAAGCGATCGTTGTTGCCGACGCCGACCAGCGTCGTGACCAGCATTGGCGGACCGCTTGGGACGCCCCGAAAGATGTGCACCTTGCCCCGGCCAAGAGGCTCTGCGCCCATCGGCTCTGCGCACGCGCCCACTGCGAGATCGCTAAACCCGTCACCATTGACATCGCCCACGCCCGCGAGCGCGCAGCCAAATTGACCACCGTCCACGGTGCCGCTCAGCACGTACGCGGCGGGCTCAACAACACCCAATGGGCCGCCGCGGTAGACAAAGACACTGCCATTGCGACCCCCCATAGCAGAGGTTTGCGTCGGAGCACCGACCGCGAAATCAGCATAGCCATCCCCGTTGAAATCGCCGACGTTTGCGACGTCAGAACCAAATTGGCCAGCACTCTGTGCGAGCACCACTAGCGGTCTCTCTGCCCCCATGGCGAAGCCCATATGGATTCGAGCTTGGTGTGCGCCAGGGAGTCCGGCGGCGCCGGCTGCGACGTCCATCAACCCGTCTCCGTTGTAGTCTGCGAGCAGACCCAAAAAGGTGCCTCGCGGTCGGCTCACGCTAGGGGTGCGAAACTCCCACGTCGGGCTCCAAACGGCGCCGACGCGACTTTCGTGAACACCACGCAATTTCCAGTAGAAAATGGTGTCTGCGGCGAGCTC
>JANNCG010000115.1:0-2954 GCA_031386385.1 Myxococcales bacterium | reverse complement strand
GGCGAGCTTGCCGAGCGGGTGAAGAAAGGCCGCGAGGGTTTTGCCAGAGCCCGTTGGGGCCACCAACAGCGCGTGGTGTCCCGATGCAATCGCGGGCCATGCGAGTGTCTGCGCTGGCGTGGGGGTCCCAAAACGGTCCGCGAACCACCGCGCGGCGAGGGGAGACAGCATCGTTTCGACAGCGGGATCGATCAATCGGAGTGTGTGGACAATGCCTGGAACTCACTCTAGGGTCAAACGTGCAACTCCCTGTTCGTTAACGATACCGGATGAGACTCGATAAACAATTTATTGTAAGTTCTGGTAGTTGTCCTCCGTGAGTCCAGTTCTGCCAAACGACGGCAAACCTTTGCTTAAGATTCGGCAGTTCGCGCGTGACGTGCTGTTGTGGCAGGATTGCTCATGGGATGAGACGCAGGCGTTCTCGAGGTATGGCAAGGCATTTTGCGTCCGGGCGACGGAGATTGGTTGCTGGGCATTTATCTGCGTTTCTCCAGCATATTTCGTGATCGATGTGCTCAGCCTGCACGCAAATGCCGCGATCTTCGCGTCGGCAACATGGCGTCTTGGCACCGGCGCGATTCTTCTGGTGGGGGCGTTGACTGCTCGATCCATGCGCCGATCTGGACGTGATAAGTTGGCGTACCCGCTTGGGATCGGCGGAGGAGCGTTGATGGCTGGGATCATTGGCTGGTCGACTGCGGACACAACCCATTTAGGCTCGGTGACAACGGCGGCGTTTTTACTCATTCCGCTGCTGTCCATCCCGGCCATCCTGCCGCTTGGCCTGCGCATGATTGCGACGATTCTCGCGACCGCAGCACTCGTCGGAGGATTTGTGTATGGTGATCCTCGGCACATAGAAGAACCGCATTTTTTCTATTTTCTCTCGGTGATGGGGTTCGCGTGTTTTTTGTCGATCTCGTTTGGGCATGCACTGACACACACGTTGCGTGATAGGTTTTTAGTATCTCAACGGTTAAGTGAGCTCGCACAGTCGCTCGAGGCTCGGGTTGCCGAACGCTCACGCGAGCTGCACTCACTGTTTGATCATATCGAGCTGGCCCGCGAGCAAGAACGGACGCGCATCGCGTGCGAGATGCACGATGAACTTGGGCAATTGTTGAGCGCATCGGCGCTTTCTATGGACCGCGCCCTGGGACAATCGGCGTCCTCGGTCCACCCGTTGAGCGACGAGCTGGCCCGCGCGCGTGCGCTTGTGGGCGATTCGATCTCGTTTGTGCGGGCATTGCTGCACCAAACGCAGCCCTTGCTATTGAACGAGCGAGGATTGCTCGGAGCGATTGAGATGCTTTTGGCCGAGCACGAGCGGACGGCTAACGTTGACTGTTTGTGGTCCATTGAGATGGACACGTCAGAGTTTTTGCCCGAAGAAAAACTGGCAGTCTTTCGTGTGCTGCAAGAGTGTCTGCGCAACTCCGCGCGACATGCAAAGGCGAAGCGCGTAGAGGTTCTCCTTGCCCGTGACGGACAAAACGTAGTGCTCACCGTGCGTGACGATGGCGTCGGCTTTCGTATGGATTCTCGTCGCGAAGGGGCGTTCGGTATCGGAGGAATGCAGCAACGGGCAAAGGCTTTGGGGGGTGAGCTCATCGTGCAAAGCGCGATCGACAGAGGCACGCAAATTACCTTTCGATTCGTGGCAGAAAAATCCACTTGATGAAACCAAAAATTCGCGTGTTTCTTGCGGACGATCACGCTGTGTTGCGCGACGGCATCGCCCGTCTTTTAGCCGACACAGATGATCTCGAAGTAGTAGGTGAAGCGTCGACGGGCGAACAGGTGCTGGCTCGCGCGGCGAACGAGCTATGGGATGTCCTTGTTCTCGACCTTACGCTGGCTGGACTCGATGGGCACCACGTTCTGCGTAGACTGCAAACCGTACAACCAACGGTGCGCGTGCTGGTGCTTTCGATGCATGCAGTGAGCGCGTGGATTGATGAGGCATTTGCGCTTGGGGCCACAGGGTTTTTGTCCAAAGGTGAGCCTGCTCAAAAGCTGATTGCTGCCATCCGTAGGGTGGCCGCAGGAGAGCTCGTGTGTGAAGACGGTGGTTGGTCTCACGCACTTTCGGCGCCAACAGAAGCTCACCGTACGCTCAGTCGAAGACAGCTAGAAATATTGCTTCTGATTGCAAAAGGACTGAGCCCATCAGAGATCGCAGACCAACTGAATCTTCGCGCGAGCACGGTGAGCACTCATTTGCAGCGCCTCAAGATCGCGCTTCAGTTGAGCACGAATAGTGAGTTGGTGAAGTACGCGATGCAGCACGGATTGGTGCGTGACTGAGCGTGCTCTGAGTGAAAACTCCACTCTGCAACGACGTCTACGCTGCGAGCAACCGACGCGTACAAAAGTCGCGGCACGCTTTGTGAGAATACTTGTTTCGTCGGCTGCGCGAACCGTGATGTACGACCCATGTAGAATTAGTTCTACACCATATTGTGAGAAAAATTGCTCGGTGTTGTGCTAGTCGTAGGTTTAATGGCAAATCGATCGAAAGCCCGTTGTCTTCCCAACATTTCACTTTCTTCACTCACGCTAAGGATGGCGTTTGTTCTGACTGTCGCAGCCGTCAGTAGTTGCGCAAAAGCTCGACCCAATTTTGGCTCGTCCCGCAACCCGATGCCCTTCGGCGCCGTGTCTCTACCCCCGAGTGCTGAGCGGCAGCAAGCGCTCGCGGACCTAGATCCCGTCTGGGTGAACCGAACGCGCATTGCGAACATGCGCGATGGCAAGTACTGCTTCTTTCAAGTCCGAACTGCCGGGGCGACGGGTCCACTTACGCGGGCTAATACACGGCCAATCATAGTTCGCTTGGGCAATCGCTCGGGCAGCCAAGGACCCGATGCGGACCGCGATGGCGTGAGCGATGTCGCCGAGCGCACGATCGGGACAAACCCCAACAATGCAGACAGCGATGGCGACACGAT
>JANNCG010000054.1:0-3912 GCA_031386385.1 Myxococcales bacterium | reverse complement strand
AGCATCCGCGCGATCTCTTCGGTGCGTTCACGGTCTGTAAGGACTCGAATGTCACTCATGGTCCGATCATCTTCTACGCGTTTTCGCACGACATAGTGGCGATCAGCATACGCTGCGATCTGCGGAAGGTGCGTGATCACTAAGGTCTGGTTGTGCTTTGAAATGGCTTTGAGTTTTTGAGCGATCACCTCAGCGACCGCACCACCGACTCCCGCGTCCACCTCATCGAAGACATACAAACCAGCGGAACCCACCGCAGTGAGCACTCGCTTGATCGACAGCAAAGCCCGCGAAAGCTCACCGCCCGAGGCGATCTTTCGCAACGGACGCGGCTCTTCTCCACGGTTGGGAGCGATCAAAAATTCGACGCGATCGATTCCACTAGGCAAAAATCGGACGCCATCGAGCGATAGCTCCGTGGACGACGGAGACGTTGGCGTCACCTCGACCACAATTCGTGCCCCACCCATCCCGAGCGACTCAAGCTCAGCTGAGATAGAAGCACCGAGCGCGCTGGCGGCATTTTTTCGCTGCACGCTCAGCTTGCGAGCATTTTGTGCGGCGGCTTCACGCGCGGACTCAAGCGCTCGCTCAAGCTCTGCCACACGGGCCTCGCCCTGCTCAAGATTGTCGAGCTCATCGCCCACCTTGCGTCGGTGCTCAAGGATTGCGTCAATACTGCCGCCGTACTTGCGCTTCAACCGCTGCAGCTTTTGCAATTTGTCCTCAAGCTCAGCGAGCCGCTCGGGGTCCGCTTGGACACTTCGCGCATACCGACCAAGACTTCGCGCGGCCTCATCGACTTGAGCCTTTGCGCTCTCAACGAGCTCAAACACCGGCACAAGCTCAGGATCAAGCTTCGAGATTTCATCCAACACCGCTCGCACTAACCCGAGCTGATCGACCACAGCACCATCGCGCGAGTACAGCAAATCCTCTGCCTCCATCGCGCCCTCTTGCAGCTTGGCAGCGTGCTTGACCCGGTCGCGCTCAGCGGTCCAAAGCTGCTCGTCGCCGGGGCTCATCGGCAGGTCATCAATCTCTTTTTTCTGAAAGCGAAGCAGGTCCTCGCGGTCAGTTTTTTGCCGCAATTCACGCAACAAAGCCTCAAGCTGCAGCGTTGAGTCAGCGAAGAGTTTTTGCGCCGCAGTGACCGACGTGCGCAAGGGCTCTAAGCGCGCGACAGAGTCTAAAAGTTCTAAGTGGGTGTTGGGATCTGTGAGCGACTGCGCCTCGTGCTGCGAGGTCACATCGCCCAGTCCTGCAGTCAGCTGCGCGAGCTGTGACAGTGATACAAGCCGCCCGTTGAGATACGCACGCGATCGCCCTCCTCCGCTTTTGTCCGAGGCGACCAAACGACGAACCACCACCTCGTTGTCGTCGCACTCAATGCCGGCATCCACGAGACGCTGACGAATTTGCGGCAGCCCGGTGACATCAAACATCGCGCTGACCTCGGCTTGGGTGGTGCCAGTGCGAATCATCTCGGGCGTGGCACGCCCACCAAGCGCTAAGAGCAGCGCATCGATTAAGATGGATTTGCCCGCGCCCGTTTCGCCAGTGACGACGTTGAGACCCGGCCCGAAGGTGACTTCGGTAGCGTCAATGATTGCTAAATCGCGAACCTGCAACGAGACCAACACAGCGTTCTTGTACTACTCGTCCCTTCGCTTACCTGCAAGCGTTGCAGGCAACTCGGCAGAGGGGAGAGACGTATCCTGTCACGTCGGTGCCCGCGCGAACGGTGAGTGGGACGACTGTCGACCGAATGTCAGTTGAATGATACTCTCCCGGACTCTTCTCAACTCGGTGTGCCTCGCAATACGGCGTGAGCGCTCGAGCACTGGCGTCGCTTGCACTGCTGCGGCGCCCCGAAACAGCATCGATGGTCAATCCCAGTTCTTATCTCCCTCTCGCGCTCATTTGCATACTACCAGGGGCTTTTGTGGCTGCTGCCGAGGCAGCCATCACCAGCTTGCCCGATGCTCGGCTTCTCGCGATGCGCGACGAGCTGAGCGAGTCTCGGGCGCGTCATCTCACGCGCTATATTGAAAACCCCCACGCGCTTTTGTCGCGCTGGTTGACCTTTCGCGTCACGATGCTGGTGGTGGGCTCTGAGCTCATTAGCGCGATGGTGGCTCCTTCTGGGTCCGTTGTCCGCACGGTGGGCGTGGTGATTGGCGTGGTGTTAATCTACGCAACCATCGTTGAGGTGTTTTCGTCCTATGCGCGCGAGCGCGCTGTCACGCTTGTCCCTTGGGCGCTTGGGCTGACCCGGCCGGTTGAGTGGATCATGGCGCCAGTGGCGATTCCCATTGCGGCGATCGGAGCGGTGGTGCGAAAGATGGCGAAGGTAAAGCACGAGTCCGTGAACACAGCGATCGTTACGCAACGCGAAGTTGAGTACGTGGTCGAAGCCGCAGAGAGCACCGGAGCATTGGATCCACGGCGTGGCGAAATGCTGCAAAACGTGCTTGAGTTTAAAGACGTCACTGTGCGCGATGTGATGGTTCCGAGGACGAAGCTCACGACCTTGTCCGCCGCCACTCCGATGCAGCGCGCGCTCGCCATTGTGAGCGAAGACGGGCACTCGCGCATCCCGGTGTACGACGGTGCGATCGATAATATCGTCGGTATTTTGCACGTAAAAGACTTGTTTCGCGCAGTCGGTTCTGGGATCGCTGCGCCAGAGAAGATCGAGCCAAAGCACACGCTGTTGAGCTTGGTGCGCAAGCCTGTGTTGCAGGTCCCTCCCACGCAGTCGGCGATGCAATTGTTGCGTGATATGCAAGCGCGACGAACACACATGGCCGTGGTCATCGATGAGTTTGGCGCGGTCGCTGGCGCGGTCACTCTCGAAGACGTCCTCGAAGAGCTCGTGGGCGAAATTGAAGACGAGCACGACGACGTTGAAGAATCCGAGTTTGTCGAGCAAGCTGCGGGTAAGTTTCTCGCGGCGGCCGCGATGCCCATCGGAGATCTCGCAGAGCGACTTGGAATCGAGCTTCCCGAGAGTGAGGGCTATGCGTCCCTAGGTGGCTTTCTCGCAGATCGCGCGGGAAGGGTTCCTGTGCCGGGGACGGTGGTCGAGTGGGAGGGGTTAGTCTTTACCGTCTGTGAGGGCGATGCTCGCCACGCGACCAAGGTTGAGATCGTTTTGCCAACCGGACAGCCAGAAGCATAGTCATGACGTCATCACTTAAATCAGAGCGTTTTCACGGGCCAATCGCGATCCTCGCGGACATCGGCGCAAATCTAGAGGCGCTCAATGCCGTGATCGCGGCGTGTCGTCACTCAGGCGCCTCCGCATTTTTTGTCGCCGGTGGAATGTGCGACGGCGGACCCAATCCGTTAGAGGTCTGGCAGAAGCTCCAAGAGATCGGCGCGCGGTGCACACGCGGTGCCGCAGAGCTCGCGATGGGCTCGATTGATCCTGCCAATTTGCGTCCGATTGATAAGTCTCAGCGCGAGGCGCTTGAGCGATTTAAGAAAAACCGCGCTGCGGTGGGTGAGCTTATTTTGGCGCGGATGAAGAAGCTCCCCGACGCACTTCGCGTTGAGCTTGGCGACGGCGGTGAGCTCGCGGTGATGTGGGGCTCACCCAGGGATCCACTCACGCCCATTTCGCACGATCTCAGTGATGAAGAGCTGTACGACATGGTGGGGGACGACGGCGCGGATGTGATTGTCTCTGGCGGGGCTGGCGTGTCGTTTGTGCGCGCGCTCGATGGGGTCACCGTCGTGGGCGCGGGCAGTGTTGGCAACGTGCGGCAGGGAGACTCAGAGCGAAAAGCGGCGCACTTTATTTTGGTGCTCCCGTCTGCCGAGGGGCTCAGAGTCGAGCCACGCTGGGTGACCTGGTAGCGAGTATTTTCGTGCAGCGGGCGGGGGGTTTAACGGGTGGGGTAAATG
>JANNCG010000046.1:0-3340 GCA_031386385.1 Myxococcales bacterium | reverse complement strand
CCGCGCACGATGGGTCACGCCGAGAACGCGAATGGCGAGCAGATCGCCCAGAACGGTCCCCGGCAAAACCTCTCGCGCAGCGTAGGGAGCGTAGGGAGACTTTTCAAGTGCACCGGCGAACAGCAGAGGGTTATGGTCGATGGCGCACGCGTAGTCGAGCCGTGTGGATCGGCAATACTTCGGTGGTTTTACTGTGCCATAACGATGGTGGCGAGCGACCTTCACTGAGTATGCGTTGTAAGCTATCGGGCGCTCACAGCGCTCGCAGAGGGTGTCGCGGGGGTACCGCTCGATCGTCATGGACTCGAACTGTTCAGGGAGAATCATCGTGGTCCAACTCGAAGCTCAACTGGCGACATTCTAAACGCAGGTGCCGGCCTCACTGAGTCCGCACTCTTCGCCGCAGGAGTGATGGATCGTGTGACCACAGATGCTTGCCCTCTAGCACACTTGACTCCGATCCGATCGGCCCAAGAGTCCGCCGGCGATGAACGCTCTCAAAGTTGCCTACCTGGCGAATATTCTCATCCTCATCCCGGTGGCGATCCCAACGCTTCTGCGGACCTTGGACGTCGCCGAGGGAAAGTTCGCGGAGAGTGAGGGATTTCGCGTTTTGGTCGGATCGCTCTGGACGGCGATCTTGCTCTGGACAAAACGCAATACGCGGTCAAGAACCGCTCGCAAATTTTGGCTCGTCGGTGGCGATGGCTAGTGATGTGATTCAGTCGCAAGCACGATGGAGCGTCGGACAATCGAAGGCTCGCTTGGTGTTGCTGTCTTTGCTGTCACCACAAAACTCGTAATGCTCGCTCGTGGCCCTCAGCGCTAACGCCGATCGCCGTACAAGTTGAGCCTTATCCACTCGTAGGTGTTTGGGCACTCAGCCCGAAAATCGTTAATAGTCCCCAGCCTCCCAACCTTTCGACGCCCGATAAACAGCGCGGCGGCCTCTGCGAAGCTCTCGTTGATCGGGTTGGTGGTCCGAAGTGAGTACGTTCGGATAAAGCCCCTGTCATAACAACGTGGGTCTTGGCGCGGCAGATCTGCGTTAGCAAACGCGGTCCGAAGCGCGGGATTGCGAGCGGTGATAATGTGCCCGACCTCGTGAATTAAAAACATCGCGATGCGGATAAAGTCCGGGTCTGCTCGTCCGCTGACACCCGCGAGACACTGCCGCAAATCTCGGATCTGAACGGCCTGCGAGCTGGGTACATACGCACTGCACGAGCCGCGCACTGGACTCGCGGTGCGATACAAATGCATCGTGAAAGCGTCCGAAGGGTTTAGCCGCATGGGGTATCGCACGTACGCAAACGGCAGGGTGAACATCTCGTATACATTGATGCGATCTGCGCACGTGATGTCCTCGGTAGCGAGGCCTCCGAAGGCGAGTGTTCCGGGGCGTATGACAATGCCAAAATCGTCGCGCAGCCTTCGGTCAATCGTCGCGCATGTCGGAGGTGGTGGCGGCACCGGACCCGCACCGCTGTCACGCGCCGCATCCATCAGAGCCCCATCAGAGAGCGCCCCGTCGCGAAATGTTGCATCAAGCGCCACGTCAATCGCGACCGCAGCATCCTCAGTGGGCCACGAAGGCTCGATAGGCTCGCATGGATCGCCTCCGTCATCGTCGCACTGGGGCAGCTCTACTCCGTCAGCGGCGTCAACCACAGACCGCACATCACCTTGCGCCGCGTCCGTGGAGAACGTCTCCTCAGCGCATCCAGAGAGCGCGACGAATGCCGTCCACACAACAACACGAGAGATCGCGATGGCCCTGCGCGGCGCCCTAGCACCGAAAGGCGCGACCACCTCGTTGGCGGGGCAAATCTTAGAGACCCGACGCGCTGGCGCAACCATATTGCCTACGGAATATAGTGCATCGGAGCCGCAGAATCCACACGCGACTCAAAGCGCATCGAAGCAAGCTCACCCAACGACCGTAAGACTGCGCCGCCCACTCGGGGCACTCGTCTCGCCAGCCTCGCTCGCCAGCTTGCTGTCCGCCATCACCGTCGCCGCGTTGAGATCATTTGTCTGCAAAATACCTCGCAAAAATGCCTCACTCGCGCGATAGCTCGATCGCACTAACGGCCCACTTGCGATGTACTTAAACCCCATCGCCAGCCCATCCAACCGCAGCTGAGCAAACTCATCCGGGTGTACATATCTCACCACCTCGTGATGCTTCGGTGTGGGCCGCAGGTACTGACCCAGGGTCAGCACGTCCACGCCCACGTCTCTCACCTGTTGTATGCACTCTCGCACTTCATCCAGGGTCTCGCCCAACCCGACCATAATTGAGCTCTTGGTATACCCCTCGGGGTGCGTCTTTTTCGCGTGCTCAAGCACCGCGAGCGACCGAGGAAGCGAGCAGCGCGTGTCGCGGACAGTGGTCTGCAGTCGCTCAACCGTCTCGACGTTGTGCGCAAACACATCGGGCCGACCGCGCTGGATCACCGTCGCCACATCTCGAAGGACTCCGTTAAAATCGCCCACGAGCGTCTCTACGAGGGTCTTGGGAGTCTGCTTTTTGATGGACCGAACGGTGTCCGCTACGTGCTTGGCCCCGCCGTCAAGAAGGTCATCTCGATCGACCATGGTGAGCACGACGTACTCAAGAGCGAGGGCCGCGATGGTACGCCCCACGTGCTCGGGCTCGCGCAAATCGATCGCACCTCGGGGGTTGCCGGTGGTGACGGCGCAAAACTTACAGCCCCGGGTGCAAGTGTCGCCAAGGATCATGACGGTGGCGGTTCCCTCGCCCCAGCACTCGCCCACGTTGGGGCAGCGCGCTTCTTCGCAGACGGTGTGCAGGTCAAACTTGCGCAGGGTCTCTTTGATAAACGTATAGCGTTCTCCGCCGGGAGCACGAACCTTGAGCCACTCGGGCTTGCGTTGCACTGGATCCATGGTTGGTAACGAGCTTCATCTATGGGGTAATCCCCAAGGTTTGTCCACCTACTGCACGAGCCGAAGCGTCCAAATGGCCATCACGGCCTGCCCAATGTCCCTCGCGAGACACTTGAGCTCGCTGCGCGTGGTGCGAGGATCGCCGTCATCATCACCAGTGGCGTACAGCTTTGCGCGCTCAAGAAAGGTCAGCGGCCGAGGTGCGGGGGCTCTGGCATCACCAAGCTTCGCGGTGACAATCGCGCTTCCGTCCATGCGCAACAAGATCGACACCGCCACGTCGTGCGCAGCATCCGCCCCCGGAACCATAAACGCCATCACCGTGTGCCTCGCCTGCTCATCGTCTTTGGCGATTGTCACCTCGCGGGGGTTTTGCGCGCACAACGACTGAGACAGCACTTCAGCGGCGTCCATCAACAGCGCGCGC
>JANNCG010001387.1:0-3409 GCA_031386385.1 Myxococcales bacterium | reverse complement strand
ACCAGCGCGCCCATCATGGCGGCTGCATTCTCGCGGATCGCATCAGCACTGAAGCTGGCTTTGCCAATACGTGCGTGGACGATTCCCGCTTTTTCTACGCGGTACTCAACCTTGCCGCCTTTGGACTCACGCACGGCGTTGGTCACATCCATCGTGACGGTGCCAACCTTTGGGTTAGGCATCAAACCACGCGGACCGAGGACCTTACCGAGCTTGCCAACTTGACCCATCATGTCTGGGGTCGCGATGACTCGATCGAAATCGAGGAAGCCGTCTGCCACTTTTTGCACAAGATCGTCAGCGCCGACATGGTCGGCACCAGCTGCTTGAGCGTCTTTTGCTTTTTCGCCTCGTGCAAACACGAGGACGCGCACTGTCTGTCCAGTGCCGTGCGGAAGAACGATCGCGCCACGAACCATCTGATCGGCGTGCTTAGGATTGACACCCAAGCGCACTGCGATCTCAACGGTCTCGTCGAACTTCGCCTTTGCACCTTGTTTCACTAACGCCACTGCATCACCGAGAGAGTATCGTTTTGATGTATCGATCTCTTTTTCGAGGATTTGGCGCTTTTTTGAGAGCTTGACCATGCAACTTCTCCTTCGGCTCTTTCTGATTCCTTTTGAGCGAACTACTTCAACGTTGTTGAACAGCTCTCTCAAACGATCAGCGCAGAACCTCCCACCGTTGGCGAGTTGGGCACCATTGCTCAAGCTCACCGCGTCGGTGGTGACGCTTTCCTGAAAGTCACAAAACTTTCGGAAAAAATCTTTGGGTTAAACGAAAATGAAAAACTACTTGTTGACCTGCGGCTGTACTCGGGGCGTTGCTCCGAGCGCGACTCTACGAGCGCGTGATGCCGTCAACGTCAATGCCCATCGAGCGAGCAGTCCCAATGATCATGCGCATTGCGGCTTGTAGATCATCGGTGTTGAGATCAGCCATCTTGGCCTTTGCGATCTCTTCAATTTTGCTCATCGGGAGCGAGCCGAGCTTCTCTCGGTTTGGTTTGCCTGATCCCTTGTCTTTGCCCAGTGCCTTCACGAGCAAAACGGATGCGGGCGGAGTCTTGAGCTCAAACGTGAAGCTCTTGTCCGAGTACACCGTAATGATGACAGGGATTGTGTAGCCCTTCTTGTCAGCGGTCCGTGCGTTGAAGTCCTTGAGGAACATTGGAATGTTCACTCCTGCAGCACCGAGCACTGGTCCGATTGGGGGCCCTGGTTTTGCTTCGCCTCCAGGACACTGAATCTTGACTATGCCTGTAACTTTCTTTGCCATCGTCGTCCTCGAACAATCAATCTATTTGAATCAGTATAAATCCAGCAAAACACCTGCTGGAATGAATTTTTGTTGCAGCTAAAATAACCGAACTAGTGCCGTTGCTTCTACGTCGTAATCTTTTCGACTTCGGCGTACGAGAGCTCCACCGGAGTGGGCCGTCCAAAGATGGGAACCATCACCTTCACGCGTTGGCGATCGGTCTTCACTTCTTCGACGGTTCCTGTGAAATTTGCGAACGCTCCGGAGACGACCTTCACCTGGTCGCCAACATCGAAGTTGGCTCGAACGGCGGCGGGGGAGGTCCCCTTCTCCATCTGATCGCGGATGGATTTGACTTCGCGGTCCGGGACAGGAGTTGGGTTTTGGTTGCCAATGAAGCCGGTGACCTTGGGCGTCTCTTTGACAAGGTGCCAGGCCTGCTCGGTCATCTCCATCTCAACAAAGATATACCCAGGATAAAACCTACGCTTGTTGGTTCGTTGCTTGCCGTTCTTCGTGGTCTGAACTTCTTCAGACGGAACAAGAATCTCGCCAAACAGCTTCTGCATTTCTGCATTCTTAATACGCTCAGCCAAGCTTGATCGGACCTGGTCCTCAAAGCCGCTGTACGCTTGAATGATGTAGTAACGCATGGTCATAGGAATTGTCGCTCCTTCGCGCAGTATTTCTCTGCTTCCGCCGCGAGGGGTGCGGGTACTACCACAGGGTGTTATCGTCTGTCACCCCTTTCTAAGACTTTTCTGTTCGCTCCCCGCAGCCATAGGTGATCTTTTGAGTTTCTCCCGCGCAAAGTCGCTCCGTACCGTCGTTGTCGTCGCCATCGTGCTGTGCCTTCCGATGCTCTTGTTTCGCATTCCGGTGGTGTCGCAAGCGCTCATGCGGCTGGTCACTTTCATGCAAAACAGCGGGCCCTTGGGGGTGGCATTGTACACGCTCACCTACTGTATCGCCGCTATTTTTGCAGCACCAATCGTTCTCTTTCATGGTCTCGCGGGGTATGTCTACGGGCCCGTGAAGGGAGTGTTAATCGCCTCGCCAAGCTGTGTTTTGGCCTCCGGTGTGGCGTTTGGCTTGGGGCGTTCGGTCCTGCGAAAAGCTGTGCGCAAGCGGCTAGAGGGCAACAAACGCTGGGAGGGACTCGAGAAACTCATGCTTGTGGATGGGTTCAAAGTGAGCGCCCTTTTGCGGATGACGCCGATGATTCCGCAGAACTTTTTTCCGTTCGCGGCAGGGTCGACCGCCATGCGGTACCGCGATTTTGCGCTCGCAACGTGGCTAGGGTTGCTCCCCATTCAATGCGTCCAAGCGGTCGTGGGTTCGCAGCTTGGCAGCATCGCCTCGTTTGTGAACGGACAGCGACCCGCGTCGCCCGGCGGGATCTGGGGCGCCGTTGCTCTGGTCGTCGTGAGTATTGTGATGATCTTACTGGTGGTACGGACCGCCCGCGCGAGACTCCAAGCGATGCTTGTTTCAACGGATACTTCGGCCAACGCAGACAACCCACCACCTGTCGCAGTCGGCCCGTAGGTTCACCGAAGGGGCTTGTGTTTGGTCGCATAGATTCGGCGTGTACACACGACCCCGCTTCACGTACCATGCCCAACGTGATGCTTGATTTGCGTGTGGCTTCGATGGTTCGGCTTGTGCTCGGTGGGTGTGCGTTAAGTCTCGCCGTCGCTGCCTGTGGAGACAACTCGCAGTCCATGACGGACGTTACACGCGTGGATACGGGCGTGGTGATGGATGTTCCGAGCCCTCCGGGGATGGACGTTTTGCCTGTGATTGACGTGGCCAATCGCGACGGAAACTTCGTCGGCGAAGGTGGTATGTGCCCCCCAGGTCAAACCAACTGCGTCGGGTTTTGCGTCGACACGAACACGAGCACTGCAAACTGTGGGCTGTGTGGGACTTCTTGTGCGCTCGGTCAACGATGCAACAACGGGATGTGCGCGAACAACTGCGGTCTGCCCGGTCAGCCCTGTTGCGCAGGCAACCTCTGTGATGAGTCAAGCCAATGCGTGACGGGTACGTGCCAACGCACGATGGTTCCTGCGTCACGGCCCGGTGCGGATCTTGTGAGCGCGGGCAGCCGGTTAAACTCAACCAACTTTCGAATGGTCTCAAC
>JANNCG010001368.1:0-4125 GCA_031386385.1 Myxococcales bacterium | reverse complement strand
TTTGCGGCGGTGGCACTCGCCCTCTCGTTCAGCTTCGCGCCGCGAATGAATTTCCGCCCGATCCATTTGGGTATGGGTTTGACAACATTGCAGCGGTGCTAAGTCTGTCACCGTTGCATCTCGAGTTTTATGATCGCTCAGCAGAATTGCTGATCAACGAGGTGATCGGATCCTCGACGGTCCCATCGAGGCGCTATGAGGTCGAGGGCGAGATGCTCACCGGCACCGTCGGCGTAGCGAGCGGCACCGCGTGGAATTTATGGTCCGTTGGCGAGCTTCCGTGGACCCTCACCGTGCCCTCTGCTGGGACCTATCGATTCACCGTGCGCGCTTGGCAAGACCGCGCCGGCGCTGAAGACGCGCAGATGGAGCTTTCGCTTGACGGCATGATGCTTCGCACTGTGGCAGTGCCTAATCTGCAAGCGATGCCCGGTGAGTTCTCCGTCGATGTGACAGTCCCGCGCGCGGGTTCTATCGTCCTGAGCGCCGCCTTTGGCAATGACTTCGCGATGGCCGGCGCCGATCGAAATCTCTACATCGATTGGATGCGGCTTGACGGGCCGAGCAATGGCGCGGCGATGGTGCCTGCCAGTCGCGCTCAGTGGCTCACTTGCGATCCGATGGCGATGGGCGAAGACCCCTGTGCACTGCAAATTATCGGACGATTCGCACGACGGGCGTGGAGGAGGCCCGCCACCAACGAGGAGCTCAGCGCGCTGTGGACGCGCTTTCGAGGCGTCACTCGAATGCACGCGGGGACTTGGGAGGATGCGATCAAGCTCGCGATGCGCTCGGTCTTGGTGTCGCCTCACTTTGTGTTTAGGGTAGAGATCGATCCGGACCTCAACGCGACCGCAGCGCGCCCGCTCACCAGCTTCGAGCTCGCCGCGCGCTTGTCATACTTTTTGTGGAGCTCAACCCCGGACCCAGAGCTCGACGCCCTCGCTGATCAAAATCGTCTGCAAGATCCCACGGTCCTTCGCGCACAAACAGAGCGGATGCTCCGGGACCCAAAGGCGCGTGCCCTGACCGAGAACTTCGCGGGACAGTGGCTGTACATCCGGGCGATGGATGATCACGCCGTGAACCCGCAGTTGTATCCCGAGTTTACCGCCGATGTGCGTGCGGGGATGCGGGCAGAGTCCGAGGCGTTTTTTCAGCATTTTTTGCAGGAAGATGTCTCAATGGACAGCTTTCTGTCTGCGGATTATTCGTTTGTCGATGAGCGTCTGTCGACCTTCTACGGCGTGACGCTTCCCGCTGGGATGGGTGTTCGCCGTGTCGCCCTCACCGGAACCAATCGGCTCGGTGCACTCATGCAAGGCACGACCCTCACAGTCACCAGTCACGGAGATCGAACCTCGCCGGTCAAGCGCGGTCAGTGGGTGCTCACGCAGTTGTTGTGCACTCCCCCGCCACCACCGCCACCAAGCGTTGAGGGATTGCCGGTTGAGGCGGTTCCCTCGGGGTCGCTGAGGACAAGGCTCGAAGCACATCGTGTGCAACCTTTGTGTCGCGCGTGTCACGACCAGATGGATCCCATTGGATTTGGCCTTGAAAACTTCAACGCCGCCGGCGCCTTTCGGACCATGGACGGGCGCTTTCCGATCGACTCAACAGGGACTTTGCCAGACGGAACCCGATTCACAAACGGCCCTGAGCTCGCGGCCGCCGTCCAGCGCGACCCACGCTTCGGCCGCTGCGTGACACAACAGTTGCTCACATACGCCATCGGTCGAGGGCTTAACGCAACCGACGATCAACCCTTGCAACAGCTGTCTACACAGTGGGTCGCTAACGGGATGCGCCTCCGCGATCTAGTCTATCGCGTTGTGCTCTCTCCCATGTTTCGTTCACGACGCCCTGAGGCGAGATAAGGATCCCGGAGAAGCAATATGTTTCATAGCAAATTATCTCGTCGAATGGTCCTTGGTGGTGCTGGTGTGGCCATCGCTCTCCCCGCGCTTGAGAGCCTTGTCTCTCGCAAGACGGCCACCGCACAAATGCGCACACCGCCGAAGCGGCTACTTTTTTTCTATACCCCCTGCGGGATCAACAGCTCCGACGGCCGAGGTTGGACACCCGCTGCCGCAGGCGCCGGAGCCGCTTGGTCGCTGTCTCGTATGCTCACTCCGTTGGGTCCGGACCTGAAGTCCCGCGCGCTCGTGTTGACCGGACTTAGCAACAACCCAGCGAGCGCGAACTTTCGGGGCTCCAATGACGGGCCTGGCGATCACGCCCGAGGCACTGGATGCTTTCTCACAAGCGCTCGGTTAAACAAGACCGCGGGCGCGGACATTCGCAACGGAGTGTCGATCGATCAAGCCATTGCCGCATCCATTGGGATGATGACGCGATTTCCGTCACTGCAGACGGGCGTCGACGCTGGGTCGAGCTCGGGCGACTGCGACTCGGGATACTCTTGCGCCTACGCGCGCAACATTTCGTGGGCAGGCCCCACCACACCGTTGGCCAAGATCACACAGCCCCGCGTTTTGTTTGACCGGTTTTTCGCTGGGATGGACCCAAACGCGACCGCCGCGGAGACAACTCGCAGGCGCGCTTATTCATCCTCGGTCCTCGATCAGGTCCGAGGCGAAGCGAGCAGCCTGCAATTGCGACTCGGCGCAAGCGATCAACGCAAACTTGATGAGTACCTCACTGCGGTCCGTGAGGTCGAGACCCGCGTCGCGATGACCGGATCGGTGTGCACCGCGCCCGATCGCCCAATGAGCTCGGTTGCGTATCGAGAACAAATTGACCTGATGAGCGACCTGATGGCGCTGGCATTTCGCTGTGATTTGACACGCATTCAGACGTTTATGATTGGCAACGCGGGGTCCGATCGCGTCCACGATTTTCTCGGGATCACCGCTGGACATCACACGCTGTCTCACCACATGAGCGACGCTGCCAACCTTCGACAGCTTGAACAAATTGGTACGTGGGAGGTGCAAAAATTCGCAGAGCTTTGCAACCGTCTGCGGCTCATTGACGAGATGGGCACCAGCGTCTTGGACAACTCGGTGTGCGTTTTTTCAAGCGAAATTCACGACGGAAACAGCCACGCCCACACAGCCCTTCCGGTCGTAGCGGTCGGCGGTGGCGGGGGTCAGTTCACAACCGACCGTCACGTCAACGTCGGCAACGAGCCCATCGCCGATTATTTTCTCGCGCTCGCCAAATACATGGGTGTCCCGTTGCCGCGATTTGGCGAAGAAGGCACGCGGGTGCTGGCAAACCTTGGAGCGGTCAGCACCTCTTGATTGCACGCAAACAGACAGAGGCCCAAGTGTACACAAGGGCCATCAATCTGCTCTCAGCCCGTGCACGATCAGCTGAAAAACTCCGGCAGAAGCTCCGAGAAAAATGCGACGACGACGCAGTGATCGACGCTGTTGTTGTGCGACTCAAAGAGCAAAAATTTATCGACGATACAGCGTACGCCGCCGCGCGCGCGACCTCATCGCTAGCCAAAGGTCGCTCAAAGCTCAGAGCCTCGATCGATCTGTCACAAAAAGGTATTGATCGCGCAACGGCGAAAGAAGCGGTGGACAAGGCGCTTGAGGACACTGGCGAGCCTGAGTCCATGATCGCAGAGCGCGCGGCGCGCAAGAAGCTCAGATCGCTGAGCAAGTTTGACCCTCCCACCAAAAAGCAAAAGCTCTATGGATTTTTGGCACGCCAAGGCTTTTCGCCCGAGAGCGTCAGGCACGCATTGAAGGTGGTGCTCGACGAGGCGATTGAGGAAGAGCCCAGCAGCTGAGCCCGGGTTTTAACGCGCTCTAGCGGGTTGGCATTCGGCGCGGTGAAGTCGCGGTATTCGCACGTTGGGCGCGCTCGCTCGGCTGTGTCCCTGGCGCGACGGCGAGCACTTCGGTGGTGCCATCCACGTTGATCGCGACGGCCCAGCGCTCAGGCTCATAGTCGCCTCCGGGGACATTCGCGTTCCAGTCGAGGTTGAGCCACATGGGGCAGGCGGTCGAGCTGCGATAGGCGATGTGCTGCCGTCCGCGCGCGGAGCGCTGCCACTGCCGCCCGTAGTATCGCGCGAGCTTATTCGCGATCACCTGTGGCTCTTCACGCATACACACTTCTGCGTAAGCATGCCCACCTCGGTCACCC
>JANNCG010001363.1:0-8208 GCA_031386385.1 Myxococcales bacterium | reverse complement strand
GGTGATTTGTGCACGGTTCTTTTTGAGCACGAGGACGATCGCGAAGCGCAGGCGGTCGTGCTCACCCAACTCACAGACGCGCTTGACGCAATTGAGCTGCCCGTCGACAGAGCAACGGACCCATTTGTGTGCAGCCTTCTGGACGTGTTTGCGATTCGCCAGCGTGGGATGGTGTGTGTTGGGACCGTTCACAGCGGAGCGATTGAGCTCAACGCGCCTGTGCAGCTTGTCGGCCTTGTGGCACAGCGGGATTGTCGCGTGGGTGCGCTTGAACTGCCCAGAAATGCGAGGTGGTATGGGTCCAATCGACTCTCTGTAGTGCTAAAGGATTTAGACGGATATACGCCCGCTCAGGGAGAGCTATTGACGACTCCTGGTGCCACTCGACTTGCAAAATCGCTACAGTTAAAGGCAATAGTGTTCAATCGACCGCTGCAAGGCAAGCGGCCCTTTCTTGAGTACGGGCAGACAGGTCCATTCAGTTTGGGGCTTGGCTCGTATGGGGTTTCTGTGATCTCAGCCACCACAATGGATGAGCCTGGTGAGGATGGAGTGATCACCATGGTCGCGACACTCAAGAACCCTAGCCCTGTGGTCCTTGAGTTGCGTCACCGGATCTTCATCGATGCAACGACCATGGGTGTGGCGTTTATCTCTGATGTGCTGGATTAGGGGGCAATCACGCTGAAAAAACGCTCGCTCAATCGTGTGATTCGGGCCCGCAGCGCCATCTCAAGGTCCAAAAAGACTGTTCGACAATTCACCGTGAGACCCTTGCGGATCTTCTGGACTGTCACCAGATGTCACGCTACAAGACGCCTTCGTTTTTTCGTAGTTCAGAAAGTGTGTCGACCCTCTCATGGGATCTCGTGGCAATCGTCTTGATGTTTCACTGGTTTGCAGCGTGTGTGGTGCACGAAATTACAAGACCACCCGCTCAAAACGGCCCGAAGCAAAAGCTGTTGAGCTACGGAAGTTTTGTAAGACCTGCGGAGTTCACACCCCACACGTCGAATCAAAGTAAGTGAAAACCGGCAAACTTCTCAAAAATCACGTACACTCACAAAAACATATACGAGACTAGCTCAGTCGGTAGAGCAGCGGATTCCAAATCCGCAGGTCGTGGGTTCGAGCCCCCCGTCTCGTGCAAGCGCGCAAATTCACTGTCGGAGTAACTACCTTTGTCCACTCAAATTGAGACCCGTCCCACAACCTCACTGCAGCTCGGCGTACAAAAATATTTGTACACGGGGTACTTCGTGGCCGGTTTTGGCGTCGCCTTCATTGTGCACCACTCGATGGAGCGCGTTTGGGAAGGTCATGACGCAATCGCCACACTTGTTGGGGCAATCTCGGGCATCGCCGCAACCATTTTTGCGTGGAAAAACACACGCATTCGCACTCTTGCTCGCGAGATCATCGACGAGCTTGCTGCGGTGACCTGGCCGACAAAAGAAGAGACTCAGACCGCGACGAGCGTCGTGCTCGCCACGGCGGTCCTTGCGTCCGCAGCGATCTTCTTTCTCGATCGGTTCTGGGGCAAGCTGACTGAAGTATTGTTTCGCTAAGTCGCTGCCACACCGAACTTTACTCGCGCTACACTGTCTGCACCCTAAGTCAGCGTGACGCCCTCCCCGCCCAATCATCGACGACGTGTTGAACGAGCTATCCAGACCCTGGTGTTATGGATGTTTAGCTCCGTGGTCATCCACTTTGCGCTGGGGCTCTTTTTGTACCGAGGTGCCGTCGCCCGTGCGCAGGCACAAGAGCAGCTTTTTCGCGGTGAAAATGGCGACAATGGACGTTCTCGCACTGGCGGATCAACGGTGGATTTTGAGAACGCTCCCATCCAGTCGCCACCACAAGCACAACCGCAACCTCCGGCAGCACCACAAACGCCACCACCCGTGAGCGAGCCCCCAGTGGCCACTGCCCCGAGCGAAGATCCGATCACCGTGCGCCCGCGACCCCAGCATCCTCGGGTCATCCCAACACCACCCGTTGAGACCCACGTTGAGACGGTGGCTCCCGTCGTCGCTCCCACGGCTGTTGTGCCAGCCGTCCCATCACCCCCCGTCGAAGGGCCCACAGCGCCCGAGAGTACCGGTGGTGCACGCACAGGGAGCGTCGGAGAGCAGCGCGCAATGCTGCCCCCCGCAAGGCGGTGCAACGACCCCGTCGCGGGGACCTGGCGAGCACACAAGTACACTCCATCGGGTCACGACTGGGTGATCTTTACCCTGCGAATTGACAGAGATTCAGCCAATCACTTAACCGGCTCGATCCTCGCGAGGATTTGGACTGGCCTCTCAATGGACTCTCGCCCGCCAGGTCGATGCGCTGGAGGGCTGATGGGTCTGGACTATCTCATTCGCCAACCCGCCAGCGGTGAGTACACACCCACCGGCGTCGTGCTTTTTCACGGTGAAACCTGGGAGACCGAGCGCGCGTACTGTCAGTCAGCTTATTTTGGCTACAACCTCGACTCGTTTGACGGCACGATTGATCAAGAACGCCAAGAATTTCAGTCGCGAAATAACGATGGAGGCCGAGACCGTGATGCGCCGTACGTGTTTCGGCGCATTGGTTGTCTTGCCGGAGATTCGACGCCAACCGCAACAACAACGGTGTCCGGCGAGACGGACAGCGGTACCGTTGCGCACTGAGAGCAACCGTTGAAAGCACAAACAGCAAATCATCCTTGGATCCTCGCGAGCGCGATCGCCGTGTGTGTCGGGCTCGGCCAGCGCACCGCTGAGGCCGGTCCCTGGACGCCCGAGCGGGGGCATGGGTACTTCAAAGCGTGGATCAAATACTTGCCGGGATTTTCGTACGTAGATGGCAATCGCCAGCGAAACGAGTTCGGCGTCTATCAAGAGTTGTCCCTGAACACCTACGTCGAGATCGGACTCTTTCGTGGGTTTGCGCTCTGGCTTCACGCTCCGGTGGTACAGACGTTTTTCTTGCAGGACACCCGAGCTGCTGGTCAACCCGTTAATAGTTATATTAGTCCAGGTGATCCTACCGTCGGTGCGAGGTTTGAGCTGGCGCGCGCTGGACGGGCGATTTTTAGCGTAGAGGGACACGTGAGGGTTCCGTTAGCGGTCGGGACGCCGGTAGCGCCGGTGTACTCGCCGTTGGGTCCCGACTTTCGGCAGCTTGGTGAGCTTCGTGTGGGCAACGGCGCAGCGGACATCGGGATACGCTTCTGGGGTGGCTACGCCGCTTCGAATTTTTATGTCGCTGCGAGCAACGGCATCATTTATCGCTCAAATGGCTATGATCCAGTCGCGGTGTTCTCTGGCGAAGGCGGCACCCGCGTTGCAAACAACCACATCGGGTTGCGCGCTCGCGTACAGGGCTATTTGTCGCTTCCGTGGGGCACCGCTCAGCGAGCCGAAAGCCCCAGCGGGATGGGCAACGGAACTCGCTTTGCAGGTCTCGCCATTGAGGCCGATGTTCGTATAGCGAAGCGCTGGGATTTAGGGCTGACGTTTGAGTCTGGACTCGGATACCAGAGACAAACGGGTGGTCCGGTGATCAGCCTCTCCATCGCTACGACCTTTTGAGCCTCGTGTACTTCTCGAGCAGCAAGGGTTTTATCAACGAGGGCGGCGCAACAAGCAACGCCCCCATGGCGCCCATTGAGCGCAGTCAGGCCCTGTTGGACGCGGTACGAGGACTGTCCGCAGGGACGCATCGGATTGACGAGGTTCGAGTCCACGCAAACACGCTGCGATCGCTGGACCTATCCCCGATGAAGTCCGACGACGAGCGCAAAGCGTTTTGGATAAACATCTACAACGCCCTCGCCCACCACGCGATGCATGAGAAAAACATGCGTGGAAACATGTTGTTCAAGCTGGGATTTTATAACTCATCCGCGTACCTGATTGGACTGCAGGTCTTCTCTCTCAATGACATTGAGCATGGGATTTTGCGCTGCAATCGTCGATCACGAGTGCAGCTATTTAGAGCCTTCGCTTCGGGCGATCCTCGCCAAGAATGGATGCTGAAGAGCTTTGATCCACGCGTCCATTTTGCGCTGCATTGTGGAGCCCAATCGTGCCCACCCATTCGCTGGTATAACCTCGCGACCATCAACGAGCAATTGTCTATCGCGACGGACAGCTATTTTGCAGAGCACTGTGTCGTCGATGAGCGAGCGATGCGGGTAGTGCTTCCGTTTTTGTGCCGCTTGTACAGCGATGATTTTGGCACACGGGAAGAGCTCAGGGCTTTTGCCTGCAAGCACGTCGCAGAACAGCACCGAGGGTGGCTCGCAGAACAGTCCCAACGAATCACTTGGGATTATGAGAAATATAACTGGACTATTGATCGAACGATCCGCGCCTTCGACCCGAAATATTATCTATGAGTGATCTTCGAAAAACCGATTTGCACTGGGTGAGGACTGTCCCCGCGCAGCCCGAAAACGTGGGACCCCATAGCGTTCGAAAGAGCAGTCGAAAGAGCGTTTTTGTCACCATGCGCGACAACACCAGGATCGCCGTGGACGTCACGTTGCCTCAAGACAAGCAGCAAGACCGACTCCCCACGATCATCCGTCAAACGAGGTATTACCGCGGAATCGACGTGCGAAGAGCGTTTAAGAACAGCAGCGTGACAGACCTGCCGGACAACCACGCGCAGACTCGTCGGCTGTTTGTCTCACAAGGGTACGCCTGGGTGGATATGGATGTGCGGGGATCGGGAGCGAGCTTTGGGACACAGAAGTTTCCGTGGAGTGACGACGAGGTGCGGGACGGACATGAGGTCTTGGACTGGATCGTCGCTCAACCTTGGTGCAACGGTAGCATCGGTGCCCTCGGCGTCTCGTACGACGGAACCTCTGCGGAACACCTCGCGTACACCGCGCACCCCGCCTTGCGCGCGGTCGCTCCGATGTTTTCGCTCTTTGACGTGTATGCGGACGTGGCTTTTCCGGGAGGGGTGCACTTGGCGCAGTTTACCAGCGATTGGGCTCGGTTTAATCGCACCCTCGATGACGGCAACTTCGCCGAGGCGATGGCACGCGGGATGTGGCAGATTTTTCGCAGCGCCCTTCCGACGCCGTCCAGTGACGGATGGATGAAGCGATTTGCTCCCATCGCACAGACACTCACCATCGAGCGGTTTGTGAAGACCGTCGCGCCGATCCTGAAGACTATGGTGGTTGGAATTCGAGCCACCGACGAGGACCAAAGTCGCGAGCTTGTGCGGCAGGCAGCGTTAGAGCACCGAGCCAACGTGGATGTGCATGAGAGCTCTCTTCGCCTGCTTTTTCGCGACGATGTTGAGCTGAGCGAGCGGTTTCCGACCGTGAGTATTGATGCGTTTTCGCCCCACTCGTTTGTGGGTAACGCGCGCAAAGATCTCGCGGTGTTCTCGATCTCGGGCTGGCGAGATGGTGCGTACCAACGCTCCGCGACCAACCGATTTCGCACGGTGGACTGTGAGCGATCACGCCTACTCCTCGGTCCGTGGTGTCACGGCGGCAAGATCTACGCATCTCCAGGACGACCCACACGCGAAGCAGCGTTTGCGTTGGATCACGAGCTGCTTCGGTGGTTTGATTGGATTTTGCGCGACAAAGATGACGGAATCGCGACAGAGCGCAGTGTGCAGTATTTTGTCACGGGCGAAGAGCGATGGCACAGCTGCACCGAGTGGCCACCGAAAGAGGCCGATCAGCTGCACACTTGGTATGCTGCGAATGGACGTACGCTGGACTCAACGGCCCCATCGCGTGAAGACGGTGACGACCTCACACGCATTGATCACTCCGTTGGCGCTGGCCCAGCCACCCGATGGAACACCCTGCTCGGTGGCTTTGTTCGCGGGGATTATCCCGACCGTTTTCAGCGCGACCAAGCGCTGCTCACGTACACAAGCGCCCCCTTTGAGCGAGACGTCTCGATCATTGGGCACGGCCGAGTGTTTGTATGGGTTGAGAGTGAATCCGAGGATTTTGCCCTGCACGTTTACCTCGAAGAGGTCTCGGATTCGCAGGGCGTGCACCACGTCACCGAGGGCGTGTTGCGCGCGACCCATCGCAACACTGAGGCAGAAAGCTCACCGTACTTTGTTCATGCCCCTTGGCGGTCGCACCGACGAGAGCACGAGCAAGACGTACCCAAAAATCAGCCCGTGTTGCTCGAGATTGAGCTGCTGCCCACGGCGCACATGTTTCGCAAAGGAAGCGCGCTCAGACTTGTCATTGCCACTGCGGACCAAGATCACTTTGCGGTTGTGGGCACAAACCGCGCGATGCTGCGAATCCTTCGCACGCGCGAGCATCCGACACGCGTTGAGTTTTGGGGATAGCAAATAGGCTGAAAATTCGCTTACATTCCAGCGATGACAGCAGCTCTTGGGACGAGAATTGAAGCGGTGTAAGCCGGAAGGTTCACCGTGACTCTGTTGCCAACACCGACGGTAAAAGTGCGCGCACCAGCGGGGTCAAGAACATCCACAAGCTCTGTCCCTTCGGCGAAGCTCACGGGCATTCCATTGCCCTCAAACGCCGTGCGGTGATCGCGTCCATCGCCGCTTGTGTTGATCACCACGAGCACACTCGCGCCGTTGAGCGTGCGCTCAAACGCGAGCATTCCGCCGTCGTCTGAGTTGCCCGGACGATCCGTCGTCCACTTCACTTGAAAGTCCCCGCGACGAAGCGGCGCGTACACTCGTCGCAGCCGCGTGAGCCGCTGAATCCACTGAAACGTGCGCCCATCCCGAGGAATATCCCTCGCATGCTCGTTGACAAACGCCCCCGTTGCGCTGGGGCGACCGGAGTCATCAAGACGATAGTCGCGAGCGTTTTCCCATATTACTTCGCGGTTAGATGGGTCATTTGCCCCACGAAATTCAAGCTCGGTCCCATAATAAATACACGGGATCCCGTCCTGCGTGAGCAGGTACGCCAATGCGATGTGAAGCTTTTTTATCAAGCGATCAAAGTCTTCGTTTGAGCGCACCCTTCCAGAGGGACAGCTGTTTTGATCTTCGTCGAGAATCCCGGCCAAAAATCTTGGTACGTCGTGGTTGTCAAAAAAGTTCACGAGCAACTGCGTGGGTGGGGCGCCAGCACCGTTCTCTTGCGGCGCGGTCCCGAAGTGTTGCGCGCGTTGATTGAAGAGTGCGCTGATCTGCGTGGTGGGACCTTCGCACTGAAACACATCGCGATAGACCTGAAATTTCTGCGAGAAATTAAACACCGAGTCCATCTCGCCCGGTCGTGTGTAGCTCCCAATCAACGCGTCGTCGCCATCAAATGCCTCGCCAAACATCAAGAACCGCTGCTTGCCTTGCATGGCTAAACGGTTGCGAATTCGCGGCGCAAAGTCCGACCAAAATCCGTGCTCAACGTGCTTGAGCGTGTCGATTCGAAAGCCATCCAAATCCAAGAGCTCAACCCAACGCGCATACCCCTGTACCATCGCGTCACGGACGTCCTGTCGCTCGGTGGCTACATCCTTCAGTCCACCAGGAAAATCACCGAGCATCACCTCATCCGCGGGCTGGCCCATGAAATTCGCATACGAGACAATTCGTCCGCGACGATGATAGCCCAATGGCGACGCGAGGATGCACTGCCAAGCGAGCGCGCCTTCACAGCGCGGAGGCGTGCGAAAGATCTCTGGCATGTTGATAAACCGCACGGGTGCAGGCCCAGCCGGTCCAAGGGACGTGAAGGACTGAATCACATCGCGTGAGTTATAATCAGGATCGTACTCGCTTACTCGCTGCAGGGGACTTGAGCTTCCACCTGGATTTTGAAAGCCCGAGTTCATCCCGCCGCCGTACAAGTTGTCATCGGGGCGACCGTTTTGGTTGATGTCGTAATAAAACATCTGACCCATGTGGTTGGTCACAATGTCGAGCACTACCCGCAGCCGCTTCGCGTGGGCCTCACGGACTAGACGTCGCAGTGTGGCAAGATCGCCGAAGTGTGCATTGAGCTCGCTTAAATCGCTTGCCCAATAGCCGTGATACCCATCGATCCCCGAGTCGTTGTCGACATTGCGAACGATAGGCGAAATCCACAGCGTTGTGACACCCAGGGACTTTACGTAGTCCAGCTGATCGATCATCCCCTGCCAGTCACCGCCCTGGTAGCGCGCCAACGAGCGACGGTTCACGCGCCAGTCGTTGCTCGGGTTTCCGTTGGCAAAGCGATCAACGAGGACTTGGTAGATGACCTCA
>JANNCG010001328.1:0-1584 GCA_031386385.1 Myxococcales bacterium | reverse complement strand
GCCAGCGCTCGCGCCAACGTCGTTTTGCCCACACCCGGAACATCTTCTACCAACAAGTGCCCCCGCGCGAGCACACAGATCACCGCGCGCTCAACCACCTCGGGCTTGCCCACGAGCGCACGCGAGACCGTGTTTTGCAGTGCGGTTGCTACTTCGACGGCACGACTGATGCCTTCTGATTGCGCCGCAGTGTTGCGTGCTGCCTGTGCCATTGAATGAGTTCTCAGGCCTAACCTAACGCAAAATCGCCTGAATCTCGCTGAAAAATCAAATTTTTATACCGTTCCGGTCACGGGTAGCTCTACAGACAGGACAATTCCGCCTTCGGGCGACGGAATGGCGCGGACCTGACCGCCATGCAATCGAATGATCCCACGGGCCACGCTCGCCGCGAGTGAAATCCCCGCGGGTGCTCGTGCGCCAGAGGGTGCAAAATCGTAGGGCTCAAACATGTGCGCGAGGGCTTCGCGCGAGGGGGTGGTTCCTCCGCCGCGGACCGTGAGTACCACCAGATCGCCTTCGCCCCTAACGCGCACCGTCACGTGTCCATTGCTCCCTGATCGCAGCAACGCAAAGGCCACAAAGACTCCCGATGCGTAGGCCAATCGCTCAAAATCTCCCAACACATGCAGCCCGACCTCACCTTCGATTGTGATCGCCTCCGAGGTGAGCTCAACCCGCGACCGAAGCACCACCTCTTCGCGTGCGCGCTCAATCAGCTCATCCATACTCACCCGCGCGTGATCGAGCACCATCCGTCCAGCATCGAGCCGCGATTGATCAAGAAAGTCTCGCACCAAACGCAGCAGCTCAACCCCTCCGCGCCGAAGGGCCTCAAGGCTCTCTTTTTGCTCATTCGCGATGGGTCCCTCGGCGCCGGACAACAACAGATCCGCGAACCCCAACACCGAGTTTAACGGCGCGCGCAAATCGTGCGAAATACTCGCGAGGACAAAGCTGCGTACACGCGCTGCTTCAGTGCGTACGGTGAGCGCTCGGGCGCGATCGTCGTTCATGCGCAAGAGGGCCGCAGCCAACGTATCGAGCGCAAGCGCAGTCTCTCGGACCTCCGGAACGCTCTCGGGCCTGGCGATGTGCATCGTGACTGAGCGAATCTCTCTCGGACTCACAGTGGACATCTCGCTCGCGGCTTCAGACACATCGTGCCCCGTGGCGGCGGCCACACGCTTTGCAAGCTGCGCTGCGACCAAGGCTGCGAGAGATGCAAACAAGAGCCCCCAAGACGGAAGCGTGGTCAAATTGCGCTCTTGTGCGCGAATCGTGAGCGTCCCCGTTGAGTCGCGAACCACCGGGAGCCCTGCGTGACGAAGGGCCTCTGCTGCAGAGAGTGCCCCATCGTCGGGGGCATCGGTTCTAAGTGATAACGCCAGCAGCTCGGTGGCCTGCTCGCGAAGAGTGTCTTCGCTGTCGGCACGAAGGTTCGCCGCGCGGGTGCTGATCACCAGCGTCGCCGCAATAGCAGTTGCAAACGCAGGGGCTGCAAACGCGAGGGACAAGCGCGACACAAACTGATCCGAAGCCCCCGTTAACAGCGGAACAATCGGCGCCGAAGACATCGGCAAC
>JANNCG010000957.1:0-6944 GCA_031386385.1 Myxococcales bacterium | reverse complement strand
GACTCAAGCGAGCTGTCGACAAGCGACTGGCCGTTCGCAACTCTGATTGTGGCTGAGTTTGCGCCGCCGACAGCTGCCGCGATCGCCTGAAAGTGTATGTTGTTTTGCAGACCATTCATCGCGATATCTGAAGCTCTCGTCGCTTCACGGATCGCACGCTCAACTTGCTCGTCTTGCGTCTGCTGCGGCGTGCGGTGCGGTGTGGTTGGATTTCGTGCAGTGTTTGCTGCGGTATTGTGGCTGTTGGTTGGCGTGACCGGCGCGTCTGGCGCGGCTGTCGCTTGCTGAGGGTCCACAGGCGGAGTGGGCTCTTCAGTCGGCGCGACCGCGAGATGCACCATGCGAATCTCTTCGGCGATGCTGAGCGTCTCAACGATGGGGTCGTACCCAACTTCCATATAGCCAAGGCCGCAAAACGCGACGGCGAGAAATCCCGAGACACACGCGTTGTAGCTCCAGTCCATCCCGCGCAGTGGGCGCGAGCGGATCGCTGACGGCAGCTGGGGCTTGGTCGCAACGGGCGGAGGCTCGACGAACTGAAACAGCACCGAGGTGCTGCCAAAGCTAACTTTTCCGCGCGAATTCTCTGTGAGCGCGTACTCATACCCCTCGGCACAGGGCGTGGCGTGACCTGCGTGAATCAGCTGGGCGAGGGTGCTCATGCGATCTGCCACAACCACGCGACCTTCGCGCTTTGCACTAAACACCAAGACCCAGCCGTTGTTGCGCCACACAAAGAGCGAGGACTTCTCGGGGCAATCATCGCTTTCGCTGACGAGTGGAGCGAAGGTGCACTTGGGGTCGCGGCCGATGGTGACGGTCTCGGTGCCACGAAAGACACGCTCTTCAGTGATGCGGGTAGACTCAATCAATCCAACACGGAGGACCTTGGGCCCATCGCTCGCCGTGCTTGCACTGCGCGCAGCCTGCATAGCCATCGTCATGGAGCCATTTGAGCCATTCGAGCCGCGTGAATTCTTGGGTGCTGGGTGTGTCATTTTCATATTCAACCTTACGGGAATCAATGACAGCGAGGTTTTGGTTTTGTTCTGCAAAAACGCAGATAAAATTAATTATTTTTCTGTGTCACACTCGGCTCTGAGCGCCGATACAAGGGTCTAACGGGGTCCTAATCCAGAAGCTCTACGTACCCCCGCGAGCCATCCACTCGAACACGCTGACCCGTCTTGATCTTCTTGGTCGCCCCGTCCACTGAGACCACCGCCGCAATCCCATACTCACGCGCCACCACCGAGCCGTGGGTCATCATTCCGCCCACCTCCATCACTAAGCCCGCTGCGTTGATAAACAGCGGTGTCCAGCCCGGGTCGGTAAACGGCGCGATCAAGATCTCTCCGGCGTGAAGCACGCCCACGTTGGGGTCAAGGATCACCTTCGCGATACCTTCGACAACGCCGCCAGATGCGCCCGTCCCAACCAATGCGCCGACGGGCATGTCTGCCGCACCCACCGGCGAGGCCGTCACGATCTCTCCTTCGCTGGTAATAATCCTGGGAGGAGAGAGCTTCTTGTGGTGCTCAAAGGCCTGCGCCCGCGCCGCGATGAGCGATTTTAGCCCATCGGTGTTGCCCTCAAGCGCGGCGATCGCCTCAGGGATCGTCAGGTGCCAAACGTCCGTCTCTGCCTCAATCACGTCTCGTTGCGCTAGCTCGCGACCCGCTGTAAGCGCGACCTCTCGAAGGTTCGCCATGATTCGAATGAGCTGAAACTTCGGATGCTCCCGCACCGCAAAGAGCGCCCTTGCGGCACGGGCCAATCGCCGAATGAGCGGACGAAGGATTGGACTCGCGGTGGCTGCAATGTGGGCGATCGCCAGCTCGCCATCAAGCTTCATCCGCGCGTGGTGTGCGCGGTGCGACCCAATGGATTCGCTCGCGAGGTTGCCTCGAATGAACTGAAAAATGGGCCGTTGATCGTGTATCCAGCGGGGTCGCGAGATGTCGATCTCGGACCCGCCACGCATGCCGTAGGTGCGCATGAACGAATCAAGTGCTGCAAGAAACTCAGCGGAGCCGTGGACCGACTCAATGGACGCCCGATCGACGGAGGGATGCTCTCGAAGGTGCGCAGCCACGGCGGGTGTGCGCCGTGCAACGTCCGCAAGATCGCCGATGCGAAGGTCCATCTCTGTGGTCACGTTGCCTTCAAGTCCACGTTCAAGGGCTTCTATGTCTCTGAGGGCGACGGAGGGGCCAAGGACCTTGCGCAAGAGACCCTTCGCGATCATCCCGCCAGCAAGCCAGGCTGCGATCGGAAAGACGGTTCGCATAAACAACCCGTTGAGCCCCGCGTCGCAGACTCTCAAGCGCTCAAGAGTGGTTTTGCAGTCTGAAAGCTGTGCAACGTGTTCAGCGAGCGCCTTGTCCATGTCGGCCTGAAGAGGCCCTACGACGTTGTCGAGATCTGAAAAAAACAACCGCCAAAACGCCTTAACAATGGTCAACCCAACGGTGCTCGCGGCCGAGAGGCCAAGCAAGAGATTGCCTAAGCTCCCGGATTTTTCTTGAAACCCCGGGCGCTCAACAACCACCCGCAACGCATCTGCAGCCTGCGCATCCGCAGCCCTCGCTGCCACCGGAACCCTCCTCGCCGCCGCAGGAATCCTAAGCAATTTGCTGGGATTTAGATATAATCTATTGCCAGCTTCAAGCATCACCGTCGAGTTTTGTGCTTCATCTCGCAGGAGTGGAAACAACCGCCGCCACACTGAACATGCAAACGTCGGCATCGCGTCTGTCATCACCTGCCCGTGCCCGAACGAAGCAAACACGCTAATCTTAGAGCGTTCGGGGTCATCCAGAGCTAGCTGCGGTACGGGGTACAACGTCGTAATGGGGCGCGCTTGCACCAGATAGAGTTTGTTGTCCTCGATGCACCACTCCATGTCCTGTGGCTTGCCGTAGTGCTTCTCGACGGCAGAGCCTAACGCGGCTAACTCAAGAATCTGCGCGTCCGAGAGCACCTGTGTGTGGCGTTGCTCTTCGCCTAGCGTGACGTGCTCGGTCCCACCTCCCGTGAGCGGCACAATTGCTAGGCTTTTGTCTGCGATTTTGCGAAATATGATCTCGTTGGTGCGTTTGTCCACTTTGTACAAATCCGCGTTGACGAGCCCCGAGACCAAGGCTTCGCCAAGACCAAATCCGGCGTCGATTGTAAGATGATGTCGGGTGCCGGTGACGGGATCAGCGGAGAACATAATCCCCGCGACGGACGGACGCACCAGCCGCTGGACGACAACAGAGAGGTACACCTTGCGATGATCAAACCCGTTTTTTGCACGGTACGCGATGGCACGATCGGTAAACAACGAAGCCCAACATGCGCGCACGCGATCGATCAACGCGACCTCGCCGATCACATTGAGGTAAGTGTCTTGTTGTCCCGCAAACGAAGCACCGGGAAGATCTTCGGCAGTCGCACTTGAGCGCACCGCATAGGCGTGATCGCGACCGAGCTCAACGAAGGCTTTGAGCACCGCCGACTCGACCGCCGCGGGGATGGGCATTGAAAGCAAACAGCTGCGCATTCGCTCGCCGATCTCTCGAATCGCCTCATGCTCGTCCGGCTGACACTTCGCCATCTGGACAAAAATGTCCTCGATCGTTTGTGCATGCGACGGATGCGAGACAAACGATTTGTACGCCTCCGTCGTGATGCAAAAGCCCGGTGGGACTGCGAATCCAGCGTTTGTGAGCACTCCGAGGTTGGCTCCCTTGCCGCCAACGATAGAGACCAAGCTCGCGTCGATCGCTGCAAACGGCAGGACAAAAGATGCCTTCTCACTGGCGGACGCTGAGGCGGTCTCAAAGCTGCTCATGGTGGATTAACTCCGGTAGTTCAAGCTATATCATGCGAACGCGTTTGTTAGTTGTAAGTCCGATGACTCGGACGTGGACCTAACGGAGTATCTCTTGGTCGAAGCTCCGCAACCACCGCGCCAGCCATAGTCTTGTGGCTTCGGGGGATTGAACGCGGGGGGCGAATCGAGGTATTCTTGCCCCCTATGCGAGAGTTCATTCGGGCTGGTTTTTGTTGGTCCATTTCAGCGATCTCGTTCTGCGGGTGCTCAGGTGGTTCTGTGGCACCAGACGTCGTTGGGGACGCGGTGGTTGCGTCAGACAGCCCCACGGTGGCCAGTGATTTGGGCCCGATGAGTGACTCCGGCGCAGATGCGCTGAGTGACGCATTCGCCGGCGAAGATGTCGTTGGAGCAGACGGCGGCGGTGCCTGTGTGGTCGCGAGAGACCCCGATCCCAATGTCGTCGCAACGGACCGAGGCAACGTACGGGGTACACGCGACGTCGACGTGAGCTTGTACTTAGGAATCCCCTTCGCAGCTCCACCCACGGGCCCTCGCCGATTTCAGCCGCCGCAAGACCCCGCGTGTTGGGCGGTGACTAAAGACGCCACGAGGTTTGCGCCCGTTTGCCCACAAACCAACGTACAAGGGATGCCTGTAGGCGAAGAAGACTGTCTCACGCTCAACGTGTATGCACCTTCAGTTAGACCTGCAAATCCACTGCCCGTTATGTTTTTTATTCACGGTGGAGCAAACAACCAGGGCAGCGCCTCTGTGGGCAGCGAGCTCAACGGTGGGCGCGGAATTTATGACGGTCGATCGCTTGTCCGTAAGGGCGTTGTGGTCGTCACCATTCAGTACCGTCTTGGCGCGCTTGGCTTTTTGGCAAACGCCCTGCTCGATGCCGAAAACCCGATGGCGCCATCGGGCAATCAGGGACTCCGTGATCAAATTCACGCGCTTCGCTGGGTGCAGCGCAATATCGCAGCGTTTGGTGGAGATCCCACCAGAGTCATGATGTTTGGCGAGTCCGCCGGGGCGCTCGACACGATGTTGCTCACCACTTCTCCGCGCACGACGGGACTTTTTTCGCGCGTGTTGTCGCAGTCTGGCGGACTCTCGGCCGTACCCCGGGACCTCGCCCGCGCCGCCGCCGATCGACTCTTGATGAGCACAAACTGCATGGCAAGCCCCGATCCGCTCGCGTGTTTGCGTGCAAAAACACCCGCAGAAATCCTCGCCGCGCGCCCTGTCGCGGTGGACGGTCTTAACGCGACTGAGTTCTCGCCCAACATTGACGGAGATATTATTCCGAGCTCGCCGAGCGAGCGGCTGCGCATGGGGCTGCATCAGCATGTCCCGATGGTGATCGGGAGCAACAGCGAAGAGACGGCGCGAATGATTCCCTTGCCGGCGATGGTCGCGACCGCTGCTGATTTTGAGCGCATCGCGCGTGCGTACCTTGTGCAATATCGACTGACACCGGCACAAAACGACGCGGTGATTGCGTTGTACAACCCGATGAACTTTCCGACCCCGTGGAAGGCTCTGCAAGAGTTGACGACTGAGACCCGCTGGAGCTGTCCCACCCGTGCGCTTATTCGCACGGTGGTCCCTGTGCAGAGAGAGCAGGCATTTCGCTATTATTTTAGACATCGTTTGGATGTGCGTGTGGCACCGTCGCAGTCCGCATTTGGGGCCTATCACGGGCTTGAGTTGTTCTATGTCTTTGGCACTGGTGACGGCTTCGCAGGCTATCGCGCGAGCGCATCGGATAGGGTTGTGCAAGACGCTATCCAGGGATATTGGACGCGGTTTGCCGCCACGGGAGATCCCAATGGCGCGATGGCGATACAATGGACAAGCTATACCATGATGGGAGACGCACACTTGTCCATCGCCGACCCACCGATTGCGGGTGACGGTGTGCAGACCGCTCGCTGCGACGCCCTCGCTGCGATCGTTGGGATGCCGTGACGATTCATCGCTGAAAAATCGCGCTGAAGTTGAACCCCTTTGCGTGGGCCTGGCTCCTACCGTGAAGGACCCACTATGACCACAAACAACTTCGGAAACTGGCGCCCGCTCACCCTCAACTTTGATGACGCTGCTGCGCGGCTTCCGGATGCGCTCAAGCAAGAGGGCTTTGGGATTATCACGCACGTTGATATTCAAGAGACCTTTAAGGCAAAGCTGGGCGTGAGCTTTAAGCGCTATCGGATCTTTGGCGCTTGTAACCCTTCATTTGCACACGAAGCCCTCATGATGGACCCGCGCGTGGGAGTGCTCTTGCCGTGCAACGTTGTCTTGTATGAGAACGACGAGGGAAAAACCATACTTGGCGCAGTCGATCCAATGCAGACTCTTGGTGCCGGAAGTGATGTAGCCGCCTTTGCGAAGCTCGCACAAGAAGTGGGCGCAAGGCTCGAGCGAGTCCTCGCTTCCATGGCTTCGTAGAACTCGTATAGACTCCGCGCGGTTTGCGGTACGATCAGGCCATGCTGATCCGATCTCGAAAATCCCTATTGCGCTTTGCGTTTTTGTTGGCGACCGCGGGAATCGCTGTTGCACCGGTCTCGTTGGCGCAAAGGATCGGCGGACGAGGGTCGATCACCTGCGCACTTTACGATCGCGGCGCGGTCTGCTGGGGACGAAGCAGCACCGTTGGTTATCTCCGTCCAACCCACGTGATGGCACACGCCACCGCCGTCACCGCCAACAGCACCCAGGTGTGTGCCCTGTCTCCGAGCGCTCAGCTTGCGTGCAGCGGCCATCCTGCTGTTGGCGAAGGGGGCACCTTACAACCCGCCGTGGGGTTGCTTGATGCATTGGGCTCAGCAGCTTCGGGGGTTGTTGTTTTGCCCGCCGTTCGATCCGTCGTAGCGGGAGACACACATATTTGTGCACTCAAGACCGACGGGACTGTCCTGTGTTTTGGCGAAAATGGCGAAGGTGAGCTAGGGATCGGTTCTGCGGCCGCGACGGGCGCGTTTCAATCCGTCCCGGGTTTAACCAACGTCGAGCAGCTCGTGGCGGGGAGCAATTTTACCTGCGCACGCAAGCGCGATCGAAGCGTGTGGTGCTGGGGCGACAACAGCCGCGGTCAGCAGGGCTCGGGGTCCCG
>JANNCG010001275.1:0-15363 GCA_031386385.1 Myxococcales bacterium | reverse complement strand
GGCACTTGCGCGGATGTCTTGTCGTCCGCGCGGGGTGTTTCTCGTTCAGATACAGCGCTAAAATCTTCCCCGACCTCTGGCGGGCGGAACTAGCTGTGCACGGCCGTGGAGGCGATCGTCCCGCATTTCAGAGCGAAAATCTGGGCTCGTTCTCGATGCTAGGGTGAAGTTCTAGCGTCGATTGGATGAGCGCAAACTCACGTCGAAGTCGCGACACCGGGTGATCCACAAATCGAGCGTCATGCTTTGGGTCATCCGGCGACCAGTCCCCAACAATCTGACCGTCATCACCAAAATCGACGGTTCCATTGGCCATCCCTTGATTAAGCAAGACTGCTTCTCGCATCCCTGTCGGCCCGCGCTCCTCGCACTGAAGTTTGATCACAAAACTAAACTTAGCGAACGGAACGGTGAGGGACCCAACATAGGTCATTCCCGACGGTCGCTGTGGCACCTTGAGCAGCACCCAAACGCACGTCGTGCTCACTAATCGCGGGAGCCCAACCTCGACAATTTTGCCTCCACCACCTAACTGATCGCCATAGAATTCTCTGAGTTCTTCAAGCGAAAGTGGGCCTCGCGGCAAATCGGGAGGGATCGGAAAAAAGTACAGACCGAGGCCGTCACCATCCGGGGTGGACCACGCTCGCATGTGATCATTGTCCGCACGGTGTACGCTGCGAGAGTCGTCCCATCGAATCGAGTTGTACGAAGCCTTCATTTCACCGGGTGCTTCAGGGTGTGCGCAACAGTGCCGCGTGACAGGTGCTTGATGGTCACATCGCCGGCGGCGGGCCTTCGTTGGACCACATGGGGTCGTCCTCGGCGAACTGGCGCAGCCAATCGCGCAAAAATCTGCCACCCGGAGACTGGTACGTCCGCCACTGCCCGATAAACGTGTGCATGTCCCCGCCCATCACCCAGTAGCGAGCGTTCATCTGGCCGTTGTAGTGATCGGTCAACAAGCGTCTCGTGGCGGCCTCGAAGTTTGCCGGCGTCGTGAGAAAAAATCCTCTGAGAGTCTGGTCTTGCAACGTCGCCATGAGAGCGCTTCGATTGCCGCGCGTCATGGTGCGATGGTAGTAGCTCATCACTGCAGCCAAGCTCATGTTGCACTCGGGACAATCGGCAGGGATCTGCAGACCCCACGACCGCTTCCACGTTGCAATTTGTCCTGGATTTGCGTCCACTGGTTGCCCGGCGTCGTTGAGCAAATCCACGCGCGCCATAGTGAAGGCCGTTTGAAACTTGCCCCAGTTCATCACGGTTCCGAAGCCGCCTGCAGAGCTTCCGCTGAGCCATACACGGTCCGCGCGAGAGAAGGTCGGGACCAAGCGCCGCAAGAAGTAGTCGACATTGCGACCGCCCACGTGATGGGTCACGCGCTCGGGATTGTTCTCGGGATCGTACACCTGCGTGCGATACCCCCCGTGCGTGTCCCCAGTGCAATAGGGGATGAACACATAGCTCGCGTCGCGAAAGGGGTTCATCATGTCCGTCCGCGAAAAAATTCCGACGCGCTCTAGCGTAGGCAATTCACGACGAAACTGCACGTTGGTGTAGCCCGTCGTGAGGTTCGCTGCCGTTCCGAGCGAGTAGCAGGTCGAGTCGTTCCAGCAGGCGCCACCGCCTTCCATGTAGACAAAGACTTTATTCGAGCGGTTGGTCAGGTTGACCGCAATGCCCGTGGACGAGCCGTTGCCACACAATGCCTCAGGAAAATCAATCCACGTCCACGTCTCGTTCGTCGCCGTGATTGCCGTCGCGGGGGGCAACACTACGTCATAGCTTGGGACATCTTGCGTGGGCATCAGCACCACATCACCGCTCTGACCGTCCATCGGACCGATCATCGCGCCGTCGGTCGGACCGGCCGCATCGGGACCGCCATCTCCCCCGGGCATCACAGATGGACTACAATTTGCGAGCAAAAATGCTGCAACAACGAGCATCCCCGTGGCGACTGGCCGTGGCGATATGCGCTGGAGCCACAAGGGTCCAATACCAAAGTGCAAGCGATTCATTGGACAGAGTGTCGCACGAGGCAAAAGTCGCTGTACAGTTTCAGTTCACTCACTCGATACTTATCCCGAAGCACAGAAAGTACGCAAAAGTAGTATGGGCATCGTCAAAGATCTGTCTGAGAATTTGCTAAGTGGCCGACTCACGACCAACGACTCAAACCCCGTGACAAGCGTCTTGGGACTCGAAGAGTATGCGCCCAACTTGGCGTTTGTCTCGAGCATGGCCAACTCGATCGTCCTGAAGACTTCCGAGGGCCTCGTGTTGATCGACACCGGAAACCCCATGATGGGCAGGATGACCCTTGGTCAGGTACGCGAATGGTCCAGCGCTCCGCTGCACTCAGCGATCTACACCCATGGCCACATTGACCACGTGATGGGCACTCGGTTTTGGGACGACGAGGCCGAAGAGAATCACCTCCCGCGTCCGGTCGTGTACGCACACGAGGCCGTCCCCGCTCGCTTTGCTCGCTATGTGAAGACCAGCGGATACAACGGCGCCATCAACGCCCGACAATTTCGCGGCGCGATCACCCAGTGGCCCACGGTCTATCGCCACCCCGATATCTTAGTGAAAACCCAGCTTACTTTAAAAGTGGGCGAGTGCACCCTTGAGCTTAACCACGACAAGGGCGAGACCGACGATCACCTCTGGGTGTGGCTTGGCGAGCAAGAGACGCTGTGCAGTGGTGATCTGTTTATCTGGGCCTCGCCCAACTGTGGCAACCCGCAAAAGGTGCAGCGATACCCCCTTGAGTGGGCCAACGCGCTCGACGCGATGCGTGCAAAACAAGCGAAGATACTGTTTCCGGGGCACGGACCGCCGATTGAGGGCGCGGAGCGGGTTGAGTACGCGCTCAAGAGCACCGCAGAGCTTTTGCGTACGCTTCATGACCAGTGCATTGGGCTGATGAACCAGGGGCTGCCACTTGAGCAGGTCGTGGCGCGAGTGGTCGTTCCGCAGGCGTTGGTTGAGCTTCCGTGGCTGCGACCGGTGTACGACAAGCCAGCATTTATTATTCGCAACCTATGGCGTCTTTACGGCGGCTGGTGGGACGGAAACCCCGCGCGCCTAGAGCCCCCCTCCGACGATCAGGTCGCGGTGCAAGTGGCCACTCTCGCAGGAGGCGCCAAAGTTCTCATCGACAGAGCGATCGCGTTGAGCGATGCGGGAGAGCACGCCCTGGCCTCACAGCTGGCCGAGTGGGCGCACGCAGCCGAGCCGAAAAACGCTGAGTTTAGCGATAAACGTGCGATGATTTATGACCGCCGCGCAGACGCTGAGGTCTGTCTCATGGCGCGCGGTGTGTACTACGGCGTTGTGGATGAGCGACGCTAGTAGGCTCAGTGTGGCTCTGAATCACCGCGGAAAATGAGCCCAAAGCGAGCACACCACCGAGTCGCTACTCCCCAATCGCGTGGTCCAAGAGGCAACGATGCGATAAAATCACGTTCAGTTTAGTAGCCTACTTCCACTTTAGTGAACACGTGTTATACTCTAGTGTATGTATCACTTTACACCCTTCACCTCGCTTTTGGGCGGGTTGATCCTCGGCGGCGGGGCGCTGGTGCTGTTCGCTGGCAGCGGGCGCATCGCAGGGATGTCTGGGATCGCCGCAGGCGCAGTGCTCGGCCCGCCAGCCGAGCGCTCGTGGCGCTGGTGGTTTCTGGGCGGTCTCTTCGCGGGCGCCCTGGTCTGGCTCTGGCTTAAGCCTTCGGTCTTCGGGGCCCCCGTGACGACACTGCCGCGCGCTGCCATCGCGGGGCTTTTGGTGGGCCTCGGCACTCAGTGGTCCAACGGCTGCACCAGCGGCCACGGCGTGTGCGGACTCTCTAGGCGCTCGCCAAGGTCGCTCGTCGCCGTGATGACGTTTATGGCCACCGCAGCCCTTGCCGTGTTTGTCGTGAAGCACCTCACCGGTGCAGGAGGCGCAGCGTGAAGGCGGAAACGTTAACTAAGCGGGTGTTTCCGTTCTTGGCTGGCCTACTGTTTGCGATCGGACTAGGTCTCTCTGGGATGACGCAACCCGAGAAGGTCGTGGGCTTTCTAGATGTCACCGGTCGCTGGGACGCCAGTTTGGCGTTTGTGATGGGCGGGGCGGTGCTCTTGGGGCTGTTTGGCTTTCACTCAGTCCTTCGACGCGGTCGCGCACTCGCGGGAGAATCGCTGCATTTGCCCACACGAAATGTCATTGAGCCCAAGCTCATTGTGGGCGCCTCGGTCTTTGGGATTGGCTGGGGAGTCTCAGGCTATTGCCCCGCGCCCGCTCTGATGTCCGCCGTCACGCTCAACCCCGTGACGCTCGTTTTTGTCGCCACGATGCTCGTGGGCCTCGTTGTGGCCGATCGCGTCTGGTAGCTGTGTTAAGTATGATTGGCGATGGTTGGTTCGGTCGACGCAAACTCTGACCAAAAAACTCAGGTCACTGCACATAGTGCACAAGTGATAGCGCCCTGGATTCGATTTGACCGGCATGAGCTTGCAGGCGCATTTGGGGATATTGGGACGGACCTACCTTTGATCATTGCGTTGATCGCAGGGTGTGGACTGGACGCAACCAGCGTGTGTGTCACCTTCGGCGTGCTGCAGATCGCCATGGGAATCCTCTACGGAATCCCAATGCCCGTCCAGCCACTCAAAGCGATGGCCGCCATCATGCTCGCGCAGCATCTTTCGCCCGGCACCTACGCCGGCGGGGGTCTCGTCATCGGCGCCACGATGCTTCTGCTGAGTCTCACGGGCGCGCTGGACCTGCTTGCGAAGCTCGTGGCCAAACACGTGATCCGGGGTTTGCAGCTTGGGCTTGGGCTGTCGCTTGGATGGCTCGCGTTGAGCAAGTACGTGCGCACCGACGGGAGCGCGGGTATCGCACTCGCGGCGCTCAGCACTGTCATTTTGCTAGCGTTTGGACGGCAAAAACGGCTGCCGGGTCCGCTGGTGGTGATGAGCCTTGGAGTGCTGTATGCGCTGCTCACCAAGCATTCGGTGTTTCGTTGGGACAGCGTTGGGTTTGCACTGCCACACTGGCAGCCCCCAACGAGGCATGAGCTGCTGACGGGCGCGGTGTTGCTCGCGCTGCCGCAGATTCCGCTGTCGCTAGGCAACTCGGTGATCGCGACAAGCCAGGTCACTCAAGAGCTATTCGCTGACCGCGCCGTGAGCGTGAAAAAAATCGGAATCACCTATGGTCTGATGAACTTGATTGCGCCCTTTTTTGGCGGAATCCCCGTCTGCCATGGCTGTGGGGGCCTGCTGGGGTTTTATGGCTTTGGCGCGCGAACAGGCGGTGCGCCAATTTTGTACGGGCTTCTCTATGTGGTGCTCGGGCTGTTCTTTGGACGCAATTTTTCGCAGGTGATTCAGGTGTTTCCGCTGCCAGTCCTCGGCGTGGTGTTGCTGTTTGAAGCGGTCGCGCTCGCTCGACTGACGCGAGATCTACTGCCCTCTCGCTCGCAGATGGTGATCGCTCTGTTGGTCGCAAGTGCGGTGCTATTTGTTCCCTATGGCTACGTCGTGGGGATGGTCGGGGGTGTGCTGCTGAGCGTTGCGCTGGACCGCCACAACCGAGCCGTCGGCAGCAGCGCCACCGAGAGTGCTCGCGACAATCTGCGGGAGCATCCGCACTAGTTTTCCAAGCTTTCCTCGCCGCGGAACGATCATCGACTCCTCTTCTTCGTCCTGCGCCGGGCCCCATAACTCACGCATTGTGGGGCCGTGTTGCACGCGTTTTTCTTCAAATAAGTACTTCGCGATCTCGAACACCCACACCCGCTTGCCGACGCTTGAGTACCACCACTGCGCGCGACGAATCTCGGGATCTGGGTGGGCCAGCATGCGTCGGAGGGCCTTGGGTCGGGTCTGCAAGAGCACCTCCATCCCCTTGACCCACAACAGCACTCTCCACGGAGGAACATACTTGGTCTCAAGCACCTGATGCTTGTAGTCCCACCGCCGCCTATCGAGCTGAATCACCTTTCGATCTTCAGCGAATCGGTAAAACGGCGTCCACCGATGGGGGGTCACGTAGAGTATCTGCACCTGATCGGGATCATAAGACAAAAGCTGTTTAACCGCGTGTAGGTAGTCGCGATCTCGCTCTTCTTCAAACCCCACAACGTAGGTGGCCATCGACAAGATGTTGTGCTCGCGCAACAGCTGAATCGCCTCGCGGTCAATCGCCGAGGTGCTGCCCTTGCGGATCAGCGCAAGCGTTGCCTCGTCGGTGTGCTCCATCCCCATCAAAAACCGCTCACACCCGGCTTGCTTGTACAAATGCAGTATGTCCTTGTCGCGCACGATATCACCTGCGCGTGTTGATCCGACGAGCTTGACCTTTACGTTTTCAGCGATGAGGGCCTCTAAAAACGCTCTCCATGCTCGGCGATTGGATGTAGGATTTTCGTCTGCGAAGTTAAACACCACCACGCCATGATCGCGATGAAGCCTTGCGATTTCAGCGGCAAATTTCTGCGGGTCCCGGTGCCGCCACCGCGTCCAAAAGCCTCGCTGTCCACAATAGTTGCACGGATGCGGACACCCGCGCGAGAACTGCACCACCACCGCCCGCAGCTCACCCCAATACGAGTAGTCCTTGTGGTCTATTAGCTCCCAACCGACCCGATATGAGTCCAGATCGCCGATGACCTCACGGGCAGGAGTCGCGCGCACTGCGGTGCCGTCGCGATAAGCGATCCCGCGGACCCCCGCTAGGGCTGCAAAGAGCGGCTCGGCATTCACCCGAGCCTGCTCGATCGCGGTCACCAACGCGAGCGCTGTCTCTTCGCCCTCACCTCGCACAATGGCCGTAAACTGAGGCTCTTGCTCAAGTACCTCCCGGTAGTGGTACGTGGGAAACACGCCACCATAGATAATCTTCAGCAATGGTAATTTTGCGTGGAGAATCCTTGTGATTTCGACCACGGTGGGGTGAGCCGACGTGGAGCCCGAGTGCCCAAGCAAGAGCAGCTCAGGGGGATCCCTCACGATGCGGTCAACGATCTGTGAGACGGTGAGGTTGAGCCTATCGCCGTCGAGCAAGCGAACCGAGTGGCCGGCGTCAATGAGCGGGCCACCGATCGCCAGAAGGCCTAGCGGTGGGAGGTGCTCGACAGGGACTCGGCTGCCGATCGCGGTGTGCGTGGGGTTGAGAAGGACAATGCGCATGGTGGGCTCCTGGGGTTGTCTCGCCATCATGAGCGTGGTGTGACAGCCGTAGAGCGATCAACGCGGTGAGTGGTCAGTCGCACTCGGCCAATGGCCGTATCCTGCGAGCCAAACCGCACCGTCACTGCATCGGCTGGGGCCTAAAATCGGGATTGCGTCCAAACTGCAGCGCGATCCCAGGCGTAAAACTCGGGGCGCTGTGCCCTACGGCGCCGTGCGTGTATTCGCGGGGACGATCATCGCTGGATTGACGTACACCGCACCGCCGCACACAACCACTGCGTAGTGATCGAGGGATCTGGGTGCAGGCCCCCCCGTCACGACACCGTTGGCGTCGTACGTCGCGCTATGGCAGGGGCATAAAAACGTCCCTCCCCCGGTCACGTTGACGTCGCAGCCTCGGTGGGTGCACACCGATGTGAGCGCGTACAATCCTCGTGCGTCGTGCCCGACAAAATAGTGCCCAGCGGCACGAAAGGTAAACATTCTGATCGGAAAGTTTGCGACCGCTCCGACGCGCTGAAACCCAGCCGGAGCACAGCCCGCGCCGGTGTCGCCCGTCGGCACATCGCGCGCCGTTGGCACATCTCGCCGGTTTGATACGTCCATCGCGTTGGGAACATCCAGCGCTCCAGGGACATCTGGCGCATTGGGAACATCTGGGGCATTGGGGACATCGAAGGCCTGTAGTCCCCCATCCATCTCTGAGACGTCGCGCGAACTGGCCGTGACATCCGCGAGCATCCCACGTGCACCGTCGCCGCCGTCTTCAAACATCGAGATGTCCGCACACGCGCCCACACACGCGCTCGCGATGGCAACGTGAATCAGCTCACGGCGATCAAGCACTGAGTTGAGAACAGCCAGCTTTGGCGAATTCTTGTGCATATAACCCTTAACTTATGGCATGGTGCGGCTGTTTGCAGGCACCGTCATGATGGGGTTGACGTACACATCCCCCTCACACACCATGAGCGCATAGTGCTCTAAGGGTCGTGGCGCGGGACCACCGGTCACCACGCCGTTCGCATCGTACGCAGCTGCGTGACAGGGACACAAAAACGTCCCGCCACGCACGGGCTCAACATCGCAGCCTCGGTGCGTACACACAGACGTCAGCGCGTACAAGCCCATCGCGTCACGTCCGACAAAGTAGTGCGATGCCGCACGGAAGGTGAACATCCCGACAGGAAAGCTCGCAACGGGACCCACGCGCTGAAATCCTGCAGGTGCACAAGATCCACCGGTATCTGCAGGCGGATTCGGCACATCCATTCCATTCGGAACGTCCATCGGGACCACCCCCGAGTCCGGTCGAGCGGGCACGTCATTGCGCAGCCCCCCATCCTCCATAGACACATCCCCACAAGCCGCAACACACGCTGAGGCGATGGCAATGTGGAGCAGCTCGCGACGATCGCGAGCAACGTGAAGGACTTCAAGTTTGATATTATTTTTCATGTATATGCTAACTCCTTCGAAACAACTATTCACAGCCAGCTGCTGAGCGCATCGTACCACCACCACAGGTCACGGTCGCCATCGCGATCGCGCTCACGGTGCAGGCCGCTGTGCATGTAATATTGCAGACTCCAGACGCACACGCGACTGTCGAGCCCGCGCCGACAGAGTGGGTGCAGCTCGCGCCTGCACACGCGACGTTGCAGTTTGCGCCACAAGAGCCCGTACAGGTTGAGCCCGCGCTGCAGTTCAGGCGACAGCCGGCTGTACTCTCATTGCATGCGCTGAACCCGCAGGTCTGGCCGGGGGGGCACTCGCAGGAGGTTCCGCTGCAAAACTGTGGCGCGCACGCGGTCAAGAGGGCCGAAGCCACGACAGCAAATAGCGCGAAGAATGCACCTGAAATTTTCATCCCCCGACTCTATCGACCGCACCCGCCAATTGCAACGCCGATGATGTGCCTGCGCGGTTACGGCGGCAGGACATAGCGCAGCGAGTAGGTCATCCCCGCTCCGCCGATGCGCTCATCCACCACCATCATGTGAATCCCGCGCGCGGTCATCAACGGGTTGATCCGCGACCCGTACTGAGCGGCATCCGCGCCGACTCCAGTCCCGACACAATTGACGCCTCCCATCCCACCTCCATCGTCATTGCAAATCGTCTCACCGCCGGTCGAACCGGAGATGAGATAGAGCGATGGATCATAGTTAATCACGCCAATTCGCCGAGAAAATGTCCCTCCATCACCCATGCACATGCTCCCGACCGTCGCCGCGCCGCCGCATGCCATAAACCAGCGAGAGTCCTCGCCCGATCCAGTGCCACCGCAATTGCTCGTCGCGACGGTTGCTCCTACCAAGGTCCCTGCAACCGTCGAAGTGCCAGAGATGGGAGCGAGAATAAAATTGCTCACGCGGTTGGTCGCGAGGTGTTGAAAGTGAAGCGTGAAGTTTCCTGCGCTGCCCGCAACAAATCCTGAGACCGAGATGTAGTAGGTCCCAGCGTTGAGCACTAGCGCAACTCGAGACTCAAGCCCGCTCGTAAATCCGCCCGTATTGCAGCCAGAGTCATCGTTGCACGATCCTGCGACCAGCGCTCCGCCGCCATCCACAAGATACATCCGGGTGTCATAGTCCGAGCCCGCCAGGTCCGCATAGACAAGCTCACGGGTCGCGAGCGTAAACCGAAACCACACGTTCGCGGTACCCGCTGCTGCGCACCCCGCTGGGCCATCAAACGTCGCGGACACCGTTGAGCCCATAAACGTCGCCTCTCCAGCGCCGAGCGCGATCACAGTCGCCGCCCCTAAGTTGTCATTGGCCGGTGCGGGTGCACGGCACACTCCCGCGTTGCAAGGGACTCCTCCCGCACACACCGTCCCGCACACACCACAGTTGTTCGTGTCAGTTTGCAGATTTACGCAGTTCATCGCGGCACCCGCACCACACACAGTGAACGGCAGAGGGCACGTCAACTGACACCGACTCGCGACGCACATCTGCACGCCCGGACAGATCGCTCCACAGCCGCCACAGTTGTTGCGATCGGCCTGAAGATTCACACACTGTCCGCCACAGAAGCTGGTCCCCGCCGGGCACACACACGCGCCACCGACGCAAGACTGGGCGGCCGCACACACGGTCCCGCACACACCGCAGTTGTTGCGATCGGCCTGAAGATTCACACACTGTCCGGCACAGAAGCTCGTCCCTCCCGGACACACACAGTTGCCTCCAACGCAGCTCTGCGCCGCAGGGCACGCGTTGTTGCATGCCCCACAATTGGCGTTGTTTGAGCGCACGTCCAGGCAGGTGTTCATGCCGTTGACGTTGCAGACGATCGAAGGCGGGTTGCAGTCAATCGCGCACGCTCCGGCCACGCAAGAAGAGCCCACGTTGCATCGCGTGCCGCAAGCTCCACAGTTGTTGCGGTCATTGCTCAGGTTCACGCATGCCATCGCAGCGCCGACGCCGCACACTGTCGTGGGAGCCGCACAGACGAGAACACAGCGGCCCGCCTGACACTGCTGCGCACCGGGGCACGCGACCCCACACATCCCACAATGAGCCGCGTTTGTCTGCGTATCAACACACGATGCTCCGCCGCCCGGATCGTTGCAGTTGCTGCGACCCATGGTGCACACACAGGCCCCGTTGCAGAGCTGATCCATGCGGCAGTGAACGTCACAACCACCGCAATTATCCACGTCGTTTGTTGGGTCCACGCACTGCATCGAGCCGGCCATCCCGCAGACGATCTCAGCGCCACCACAGCGAAGTCCACAGGTACCCATAGAGCAAAGCTGTCCCACAGGACACACGTTGCCACAACGACCACAGTTGTTGCGATCGAGAGCGGTGTTTGTGCAGCTTCCGCCACAGATGGTCTCGTTGTCCGCGCACGACGCGTCCGGACCGGCCTCTATCAGTGCAGGGACATCCATCGGATCGCCGTCGGTCGAAGGGACATCAAAGTTTGGCACATCCGCCGCGCCAACATCCACCCGAACACCAGAGTCACCCCGCACATCCATCGCGCTATCCTGCCCCCGCGGAACATCCGTCCCCATCGCCCCATCGCCGCAAGCCGTAAGGCTCGCAAAGATCGCAACGGACGTTAGCGTGCCCAAAACACTCAAACCGCGAGACTGATTTTTATTCTTCACAAGACACCTCAAGAGACCGCGAAGCGGTGGGACAAATTCTACGCAAGTTGAGTGAAAGTACCATCGATCGCTCAACGGCGCCTCATTCTAGGCCCCCACAATCTTCAAATGTTTGCCCCGGCGTTTAGGCCAAAAGCGCGTGATACACGGTCCCAAAAGCCTTCGGATGCAACAGAAAACCGGGGTGCGTAAACCCCTGTAGCTCGATCCTCTGTGCCCCTTCAACAAACGCAGTCTCCGCTGGGATAATCACGACATCCGCGCTGGAGCCCACGCAGATCAGTCGCGGCATTCCTGCTGATGTTTTCCAGGGAACTTGTGAACTCAGCAGCTCCATCAAGCTTGAGTTGGGCCGCATGTCGCGCGTCCGATGCGTGTCCGCGAGCCGCGCCAGGTACGTACCCGAGTGCGGTGTCCCGAGGGTCAATAGCGTGTGCACCTTCGCCGCGCTCTGTGGGTCTTGCAGCGCCACGCGTGACACGATCCCGCCCATACTGTGCGCCACCAGATCGATCTGCTGATCCGCTTTGAGCCCGTTGACCTCACAAATTTCAGCGATCACGCCTCGAAGCCACACACCCAGCTCTTCGATCGACAGCCCATCGGGCAGCGCCACGGAGTAGGTCCTGGTGCGGCCCAAGACTTTAAACGCCGCGCGCATGGGCGAGAAGTTTCCGCGGTGACCGCCGAGGCCGTGGACGAACACTAAGGGGCGGTGACCGTCGTCGGGGCGCGCGATCATGGCCTCTTCGCGAGAAGAGAGCATGGTGAGACCAAAGAGCGGAGCAGTCGCGAGGTTGCGGCGCAAATCAGGGTCAATCGAGCGGTACGTCTGCGCCACAGCCGAGCCAAACGCCATCGCTCCTTTGCCAATCGCGCTGCCAAATTTTGAAAACCCCGCGATCACCGCGCGTCGTCGCTCTTGGGCGGCACGGAGCTTTTCAGCCTCGTCGGGTCCTGGGTCTGTCTCGGGCGTGTCCGCTTGAGTCTCGTCGAAGCGAACGCCTATGGTGGGCTCGCTCTCGCTCTGCACGGCTTGCTCTACTGACACTGGCTGCGCCGGTAGCGACTCGTCTGACTTGGGGTCTTCGTTATGGCTCACGCAATGGGGTTAGCTCATAGCAGGCCCCCTGCGCAATCATCACTTGGCGCCGCAAGCTAGCGGTAGCCCTCATGCTTCAACCCGCTGTCCTAAGCCTCGGTTGAGCGAAGCGGCAGCAGCGCACGGATGCGCGGATCGCGGAGGACCAACCCTGCCCACATCATGGACGCGAGCACGATCGGCGCGACAAATGGCTCACTCAAACGCACGTGAGCAGAGACAGCTCCGCCCATGTACGCCGTGGCCAGGATTGCGCCGAGGACCGACGTCTTGGGCACCGCGTACAGCACCGCGCACAGCACTTCGATCAAGCCAATCGGCATGAGGGTAGAGAGCGGAAACCCAAGATGCGTTCCGAGCATCTCTTTGACTGGCGCTGCGCCGATAAGCTTGCCGGTCGCACTTGCGAGCATCCCAAATACCGGAAGTCCTGAAAGTACACGTCCACCCCAGAGCATCGCGCTGCTGGGCTTTGTTGTTGAATCTGTCATATAGGCCACACTTCAGCGCAGTTGCTGCCCGCACGTCAAGCATACGACCCGTGAAGAAGTGTATAGCTCGGTGCGACTACTGCGCTCCGCGCTCGATCGCGCGGATCACGTCGCGCAGGTGCTTGTCGTCAGGTGCTGCGGCCTTGAGCGCGTACAGAGCCGGCAAAGTCGCGGGGTCTCCGAGCGCACCAAGCGCTGAGACCGCATAATATTGCGCGCTCTCCCCGGCGTGTGCGGCACCGGCGATCGCCACCAACGTCTCCGTCGCCCGAGGGTCCCGCAGCTCGCAGAGGGCGTGAACCAGCTCTGCCGTCGCGCGGGTTCGTGGTGTTTCACGGCGAAGGACAAGACCGAGATAATCGAGGATCGCCGGGACCAACCGGGGGTGCCTGAGTTGGTTCACCAGGATTCCAGCGCCTTTTGCGATCTTGTCCTCCTTGTCGGCGACCCAGTGAAGCGCAACCTCGGCCCAGCGTGGGTCGTTGCCGACTGCACTCCCATCGGTGCTCGTGCGATCGTTGTTGCACCACAACGTGAGGATTATATCCGCAGCTCTCTCTCGCTCATCAGGGCTGTGCACACGTGAGGGCTCGAGCAGCGGGCTCAGCGCGTCATACGCAAGAGGTCCGCCTCGATGCATCAACGCGCGACGTGCGCTCGATCCGGCGACACGGTCTTCGACGAGCGTGACCAACCGAGCGAGCAATGCAGGGTTCTTAGACCACGAAAGGGCATCAATGGCCCCGGCGTCGGGAGGGCTTGCTAGGACTCTCGCGATCAAGAACGCCTCGATTGCTGGGTCCCGTCGCGCGCCGATGCACTGATATAATGTATACACACTAAATGGCCGCCCAACCGTTGAGCGATCACCCGAGACACCGGCATTGAACTGCGCGAGCAAAAGCTCGGTCGCGTCGGGGTGCGCCGAGCGCGAAAGAGCCCCAAGAGCGGCGTCACGGACACCCTGCTCGGGGTCCTGAAGTGCCACGCCAATCGCCGCGAACACCTCTGGCGATTCGCCTCCACTGAGCGCAGCTGCGGCAGCAGCCCGAAGCTTCCATGAGCGCTCGGGGATCGCGAGCAAAGATGCAGCGAGCGTAGCAGCAAGCGGTGGATTTTTTGCCGTGAGCTCGGTGAGTGATTTGAGGCGCTGCGCTGCAGTTCCAGTGATCGCGTGGGCCGCGTCGGGGGTGCCTGCAGGAGCCGCTTCGAGCTTGGGTGAGGATCGAGCGCTCTTGGCTCGGGTCGTTTTGGGGGTCGCCATGCTCACCCGAGTGTACCATCGCCCCAGAGTGGACAAAGCTCGCAATGGATCCACCTCGCAATATCCAGAAGAACATCCGTAGCGCGGCTACAACAGAGCATCAACGCACAGCCGCCGTGTTAAGGTCGCGCAATGCCCGCGAATCCTGTGCTTTCATTTAGCCATTGTACGATCAAAGAGCTCACCATCGACGACGAGAAGTCCTTTCGACATGTGTCCCTCTACGCCGATTTGAAAGAAGTGCTCCGTCGAGCGGGGCACACTTTTCGGGTTCTTCCGCCGAAGTTAAAAAATCGCTGGGACCGCGCTCTGTTGTTGAACCTCACGTTTTGGGGCGCGACCGAAGGCGACGTGATGATGAGCGATCGCATCATGGCGGATGTCGTCACGCACGTTGGGTGGCACCACCTCGCGCAACGCGCAAACGGCTCGGCCTCGATCGACGCGCTATTTCTCGGCGAATCCATCGCGAGCGCGTTTGATGTGTACCTCGTGGGCAGGCTCATTGGGCACTCACCGCAGTCAACTTTTCTCGATTCGCACGTCGCGCACATGGCCGACACCGCGGACGCTGCGGGGCTCAGTGAAGCAGATTTTTCGTCCATGATTGAGAGCATCGCGAGCGACCCAGATCGCGCGTTTGAGGACTTGCGCCAGCTACTCTTCGATGCGAGCACCGCGCTGGTGCAGAGCAGCGGCGCTGAGGCGGCGATGCGAGCGCTAGGTGCATTTGACGGGCATCGATTTGCTTCGTTGCTGCATGGGTATGAGCTATCCAACTGGGTGCTCTACGCGCGAGCGTACGGGCAGAGTGCGGTGAAGACCGATAGCGCGGCACTGGCGGTGGATCGAGCGCTTCGTGACGCGGCGGACTCGCTGCAGTGGCTGACCACGAACTGGGTGACACCGGCGCTGGGGTAACACCGTGGCTGGATGGGCGAGCGTCGCGGTGCGGTATGGGCGCCGCAGCAAGCCTGCGTCGCAAAAACCTTCGCGCAACGCTCAGGAAAGAGATCGATGAAGGGTCGGTGCGCTCGACTCACTTCATGCGTCGTTTGCGCCGTCATTTGCTTGCCGATTCTGATCGACTACGCTGCGTAATCACGGATCTCTGTCCTGAGCGCTGCGCGAAGGTTTTTGCGACGCAGACTTGCTGCGGCGCCCATACCGCGCTGCGATGCTCATCGCC
>JANNCG010001213.1:0-2386 GCA_031386385.1 Myxococcales bacterium | reverse complement strand
TCGCGCTCACCATCGCGCTGCAGTCCCTCGGCGTTCCTGTGCACTACGGGTTCGTGCTCATGATGCTGTTGTGGTGTTTTGGAGCCGCGCTCGTAGCCGTCTGGGTGCACTCGTACTACTGGATCGCCGTCGCGGCATACGGGTTAGCGTTTGTTGTCTCAATGATCCATCCGAGCCTCCGCGGGGTCGCAGCCAGTCTCTCCAACGCTGCCCTTATCGTTGTCGTGTTGTATCTCTGGCGGCCCGATCAAGCGGTCCCTCCGTCGACTGATCGATGCTGAAGATGGACGGAGTCAACGTGGGCAGCGAAGGTGATTTCGCAGCTATTTGGCCTAGTTTTTAGCGTGGGCGTAGCAGCGTTCGTGCGGGGACTGGTGGTTCGCAGTCAAAGCTCGCGTCGTTCTCAGGGGCGGCGCCGAAGTTTTGATGACGCATCGCGAAGAAGCCAAACTGAGGGCTCGGCCCAGTCTCGCTCGCAGGGACGACGAAGAGCACCGCGTTTCCGCGAACAGAAATCCGTGCCTGGCTCGCGAGCGGCGCAGAGGTGGCAGCACCAGTGACACGGCGCGCGGTCATCGTTGGGTTAGCGCCTCGATTGTCGACGAAGCTGTACCAAGTGTCGGTCCCATTTTCGAAGTTCTGCGTCCGACCGGCCATGCCCGTCCAATTGTTTGCCGCAATGCCATCGGTCTCAAGCATCGCGGTAAGCACATAGTCTCGGTCCTCCTCGTCGATGACAACGGCGGACTGCATCACGGCCATCGCGACAAAGTAGCGACCCGCAGTGAATGGCATCGGAGCTCCCTGACAGACTGTGCGCGTTTCGAGAGCGTTGCCGCAACTCATCGCGGTGGTGACCGCCGCAGCTGCAACCGCGTCAAAATCCATCATCCGCGCCCCCACTGCTTCAAAATGTGTATCGTCCTTGGCCCCACGGTCGATCAATGGGTTGTTTGGCGATTCGGGACTCAGTATCGCCGTGTCAATGGTCTGCGAGATCAACGCCGCAGTACAAGCTCGGTCGTCACCAAGCGTTGCTATGCTCAGCGCGTTCGCAGCACCGAGAGCACCAGCGGGGTCGCGACAGTTTGGTGGCTCCACGCAACGTACGGAAGAAAATGCGCTAAAGGTGCTTGCGCCGAGCACGACCTGAGCGTTGATCAGTTCTCGCACGGCCATGGCGTTTTGGCACACAAACGTAGACTGAAGGCTCTCGGTGCTCATGCTTCTGGCGAGCACCATCTGGCGTCGCTCAACGGTTTGGCCCCCTTGGTCAACGCCGTTTGTAAGCGTGATCCCCGATCTCGTTATGATCGAATGCTCGATCGACGCATAGGTCATCGAGACCGGCGACGGGTTGGTCACTCGGAGCTCTGCGGTAAAGGGCCGCCCCACAAGCACTTCATGCGGTGCCGCAAGATTCAGCTGGGCGCTCGCATATTGGGCACGAGCTAAGTCGTGGACTGCCAGCCAACTATCGCTGAAGTGCGCGATCGAGTTGATCCCGGCAAGAAGCCCAGTTTCGAGGTCAAGCTGGACTGTACTGGGCACCGTTTCCAACGGCGAAAGTCCGCTCTTCACTCGCCCTCCGAACAACGCGAGACCTCGCGGGCCAGCCCAATTCCATGTGGCCTCGTATGGAATGGAGAGTCGTAGTCGCGCGGGGGTTGAAAACATGGTGCCGTTTGGCGTGAGTTGAAAAATGCGCGTCACAGGTGATGACTGAACCGCCTCCACTGGTGGCCTCACACTTCGTCCGACGCCAACGGTGGTGTCCGCCGCCAACGCTCCCGGCGCCACGGTGAGCCTCGCAGAGGTGCCGATCGCTTCAACAACTCCGCCGGTCGTGGCACGAACCAAGGCCTCAGTATCTGGCGAAATTTGCTGCTCGTAGCTGATGTACTCGACCGAGCCGCTCCGCGAAACTGAAGCCGCTGCGGGCCTCTGGTCTGAGGCCAAAGCAAACGCAATCGCCGCGCCGTGAGAAGCGCTCGGACCCATGCCTCCTTCTAGCAGCGTGAACTCGTCAAAGGTGCCTGCGCCAAGCCGCTCTCGCAAGTACCGAACCGCTCTGGGAGCGAGCGCTCCCACTCCCATCGCGAGCGAGCCCACCAGGTGGACCCGATCACATCCATCGAGCTGCATGATGATGGTGTTGGGTTCAACACCAGCGTTTTGCACGCGACTAGAGGCCCAACGATCAGCGTCAAATCGTGCGATCTGGCCCCCCAAAGTGTCGACATAGTACACGGCAAAACGCTCGCTTGCGGGGCTGATCGCAAGTTGGACGTACGGTCTCGTCGCCGCAAGTGGCGAGGTCGTCGCAACGGTCGTCGTTCTCCACGCGTTGCCAATGCGGACTGCGTGCCGAACGAGTCCGCCAGTG
>JANNCG010001210.1:0-3748 GCA_031386385.1 Myxococcales bacterium | reverse complement strand
GTTGGAGTGTTATGAATTCCACGTTTTTTGCATGCATCCAGCAGCGTGCTGCCGTCTTTAACACGTACTTTTTCGCCGTCCACCGTGAGCTCAATCGAGCGCCCAAGCGCGTGGAGGGTCTCGGACTTGTCCGTTGTGGGGTCGCTCACGAGATCGGTCCCTTCGTCTGATGGGTGCTGTTGTCACTCTCGCTGAGGGTCAACGGTTGATCGGGCCACAGACCAAAGCGCTCAAACGCAGACTCAACCGCGCTCGCGGCGGTCTGGCCGAGACCACAGATTGAAGCGTCACGCATCACAGTCCCGAGGTCCGTGAGTCGCGCGCGCTCAGCGGTCCAAGAGTCCTTCGGGGTCTTGGCTCGAACGCGGGTGAGCAGCTCGTCAACGCGGACGGTTCCCTCGCGACAGGGGACACACTGGCCACAGCTCTCGTGGCGAAAAAACCACGTGATACCCTGCAATACTTCAGAGATATTCAGCTTGTCTCCGATCACCACAACCGCGCCCGAGCCCAAAGTCGCCCTCGCCTTTCGCGTCCCCTCAAAGCTCAACGCAACACCAAACTCACTCGGCAACACAAAGCTGCCCGCAGCGCCACCGAGCAACACCGAGTGCGTGTGCGCGAGGTCTGCTCCAGCGAGCTCGAGAAGCGTCTGCAAGGGAGTCCCAAGCGCGAGCTCATACACGCCAGGTCGCGCGACGGCACCACAGATTGAGAACAACCGGGTACCTGCGCTATCGGGTGTTCCGCGTGTGAGCCAGTCGTCCGCGCCTCGCTCGATGAGCCTAAGCGCGGCCACCAGGGTCTCAACGTTGTTGATCAGTGTTGGTTTGCCAAACAGCCCATGTTGGACGGGATACGGCGGCTTTGCCCGAGGCTCTCCACGCCGACCTTCGAGCGAATTCAGCAGCGCGGTCTCTTCGCCGCAGATGTAAGCGCCCCCGCCGCGACGGACCTCAAGCTGCACGTTGAGCCCGTCAAACCAGTGGGCGTTGCGCGCACACTCAATCGCATGATTGAGCCGCGAAGCCGCAAGGGCAAACTCACCCCGGACATAAATAAACGCACGCCGTGCACTCACCACAAACGCCGCCATGGTCACCGCTTCGATCAGCGCGAAGGGGTCCTCTTCCATCAACGCGCGGTCTTTAAACGTCCCCGGCTCGCTCTCGTCCGCGTTGCACACGACGTAGCGTTCGCTGTCTTTTTGGCTGTAGACTGCGTTCCACTTGAGTCCGGCAGAGAAGCCGGCACCGCCGCGGCCGAGAAGCTTGGCCTTCTGGAGTTCAGCGATCACCCACGATGCTCCGCGCTCTTTCGCGCGATTGAGCCCCGTCAGCCCGCCGGCACGAACGTAGCTGTCGAGATCACTGGGATCCACAGCGCCCGCATTGACCGAGACCACTCGCTCGGCCTCTGCGGTCTTGACCACTGAGCCAACGGGCGGCAACGTCGCACGCTCATCGCCGTTGTTGCGCAAAACATCGAGCGCATGTTCGAGATTTTCGACGGCAAATTCGCTTTCAAACCGCCCCTCGCCTGCTTGCTGCACAAACGCCGCAGGGGCCCGCTCGCACAGCCCCAGACACGTGGAGCGCTTCCAGCATGCGTCATCTATCGAAGCGCCCTCGTCGGCAAACTTTGCCTCAAGGCAAGCGACCAACTTGCGGCTCCCTCGCTGCCTGCAAGCGACGTCGTCACACATGTGCAGCACACGCTTGGCAGACGGCTTGGTTGCGAGCAACGTGTAGAAAGTCGCGACGCCATAAATGTCCGCCGGGGGGACGGCGGTCACGGCGCTCATGTGGTTCATTGCGCCAGGCGAAATCCAGCCAAATTCAGCTTGAACCTCACGCAACAGCGGCAACAAGTGTTCGCGTGCGACCTGTTGTGTAAGCTGGGCGACAAAGCGATCAATCACGACTTTTTCGTGATCGCTTGCGATGTCCTTCATTGGGTGCAGGTCCATGGTGTGGCTCTCAGGCTATGGGGTGTGCCGGTGGTTCGGCGCTGGTCGTTGTAACCGGCGCAGCGGACAATTTTTCTACACAGACCGCAGCAGCTTTGAATTCGGCGGTCCCAGCGCGCGGATCCGTCGCGTCGATGGTAAGCAAATTGGTGTCCACGGTATCGGGGCGATGCAGGGTCAAAAACACGAGCCCAGGCTTTAAGCCCGAGTCTGTACGCACGGCCACCGTCACCTCGCCCCGACGAGACCGAACGCGCACTCGTTCGCCCTCTTGGAGGGACAGTTGCGCCAGATCAAACGGGTGAATATCCAGTGTTTCTTCAGGTCGAATGGGTGATGCAAATCCATCGCTCTGCACACCGGTGTTAAAATCGCTCAGCCTTCGACCCGTCGTGAGCCTCAACGGAAACTCATCCGACAGCGCCTCTGCCGGTGGGCTGTGATGCACCACACTAAACGGCGCGCGGCGTCCCTCTACCGGGTTTGCCCACAAACGTTCATGCAAAAAACTCGCGCCTGGGTGATCTTCAGAGGGGCACGGCCACTGAATCCCTCCCATAGCTTCTAAGCGATCATAGCGCATTCCACCGTGCATCGGGCTGAGCGGACGAAGCTCGTCCCATAGCTCTTGCGCGGTTGGCTCGCCCCAGTCCCGACCCAAGCGCTTCGACATCTGCGCGATAATCCACAGGTCATCGCGCGCTTCACCGGGCGACGACAAGGCGCGACGAACGCGCTGCACGCGACGCTCAGAGTTGGTCACGGTGCCCTCGGTCTCACAAAACCCCGCGGCTGCCGGGAGGACCACTTCGGCCATCTCAGCGGTCCTCGTCAAAAAGACATCCTGCACAATCAGCGCATCAAGACCTGCCATGAGTCTTCGCGCTTTGTGCGCATCGGCCTCACTTTGCGCAGGGTTTTCACCGATAACCCAGAGCCCTCGCAGCTCACGGCGCTCCATCGCGTGAAACATCTCAGTCAGGTGCCAGCCCTTCTTCGGCGGAATGGTGCAGCCCCACGCTTTGTCAAACTTCGCACGCGCAACGGGATCTTCGACGTCTTGAAAGCCCACGAGCTTGTGTGGCAACGCCCCCATGTCCCCGCCACCCTGTACGTTGTTTTGGCCCCGAAGCGGATTAAGCCCGCAGCCCCAGCGACCCACGTGCCCGGTGAGAAGCGAGAGGTTGATGAGCGACAACACGTTGTCTACGGCGTTTTGGTGCTCGGTGATCCCGAGGGTCCAGCAGATCATCGCGCGTGGGGCGGTTGCGTACGCGCGCGCCATCTCGCGCACAAGCTCTGGAGCGACGCCAGTGAGAGGCTGGACTTTCTCCGGCGAATACTCCGCAAGAATATCACGATAAGCTGCAAAATCACTGGTCGCTTGATCGATGAAGGCTTGGTTAGCCAGGCCCTCGCGGACGATCACATGTGCGACCGCGTTGGCCAGGGCGATGTCGCCGCCGACGTTGAGCGCGACATGCCTCTTCGCCCACTTAGCGGTGGGTGTGTTTCGCGGATCCATCACGTACATTTGTGTGCCGTTTTTTAGGCCACGCAGCACGTGGTGAAAGAAGATGGGGTGCGTCTCGCGGGCGTTTGAGCCCCACAAAAACAGGACGTTTGTGTCTTCGACTTCGCGGTACGAAGAGGTTCCACCACCGGCACCAAAGACCGTCGCCAGACCGACGACGCTAGGGGCGTGTCAGGTCCTGTTGCAGCTGTCGATGTTGTTGGACCCAACGGCGGTGCGCAGGACTTTTTGCGCGAAATAGTTCA
>JANNCG010001167.1:0-3354 GCA_031386385.1 Myxococcales bacterium | reverse complement strand
CGGTCGCCATGCGCACCAGCTGGAACGGCCAAGACGCACTTCAGCACGTTCTGCCGCAGGGTCGCTACGTCGCAGAGGTGTCCTTCGTCGATCCAAACGGCGCGGTGCTTCATCGTCAAGAGTCGCTCTTCGCTCACGAATCTCCAGAGTCTCAGCAGCAGCGGTACGCCGAGGTCGCCGGCACACTGAATCTGCCGTCTGCCATGGGCAACGCGGCGAACACAGAGGTCGAGTTGGTGGATCGCGCCGGCAACGTTGTGCAGCGAACGGTCACCACAGCACAGGGCAATTATATGTTTCAAAACCTTGATCGCGGCGCGTATCGAGTCCGTGTGCATCGGCAGGGATTTCGTGCGGCCGAAGTGGCAGTCACCGCAGCGCCCGTGGCGGCAAGCGCCTCGGCACCGAGCACTGCGCCTATGAGCGGAGCCCGTCATCCAAGCCCTGCTGTCCGAAGCGATGTGCAGTTGGCGTTTTGATCCGCTAGCAGTTCGAATCTCAAGGCCAAATAGCGTTTAGACGGCAGAGGTGCCCATTTATTCGAAAGTTTGCGCGCTCACAAAACGAGCGTGGGATTAGTTGACAGCTTCACAGCAATCAGCGAAAAGCGCGAACATGTCAAACTACGCAGTTTCATCAAAGCTCACGTTATTTGCCCTGTCGGCGCTTACCGTAGCTTCACTTCCCTCGCTCGCACTGGCTCAGGATGTGGCCGTCGCGAATCGCAACGCCAACCAGTTTGAGGCGGCTGCTGGTTCAGCCACAGCAGATGACGCTCATCGTCTTCGCGTCCAGTTCGGGGGCGCCTGGATTGAGGGAAACTCTCGCACACTCACGGCCAACTTTGCCTCTCGCTATCAGATTCGTCGCGGGCCAAACGAGCTCACCGCAGAGGCGCTGATTAACCTGGGGTTCGCGGTCCCTGCCGCCATGATGGGGATGACCGGTGTGCGTGACTACCAACGCAACGCAGAAAACTACCTGCTCCGTGCTCGCTATGATCGCTATTTTGGCGACAACTCGTTGTGGGTCAGCCCGCTGTTTTTTCGCGACACTTTCTCCGGGTTTAACTTTCGAGTGTCGGGGCAAGCCGGTTACATGCGCAATTTTTACAACGACCCTGGCAAGCAAAAATTCAAAGGTGAGTTTGGCATTGATGCCACGTTTGAGAACTTGTCTTTCACCGGCGCAGCGCCTCCTCGTTGCCCTGCGGGCACCGCGATGGGAATGGTTGGGGCTCCGGGCGCTTGTAGTGTGTTCGCGTTTATGGGACGTGTCTACTTGGGTTATGAGAACCACCTCTCAAGCTCATTTGATTTGACTGCGGGCGTCGAAACGCTGGTGAATTTTCTCGGACTAAGCACCCCGAACAGCCCTCCGGACATTCGTATCGCAGGCAACCTGGGTGCTGCGTTTAAAGTCAGCGATTTCTTTAGCGTTGGCGCTCAATGGAACGTTCGAGTGATGGTGCAGCCTGTTCCGCCTGCGCAGCCAGTGGACTCAACGCTGCTCTTAACATTGAACTTTACGCACTCGTTTGATGCTCCGCCTCCGCCACCACCAGAGCCAACCCCCGCTGCACCCGTCTGCCCAACGTGTCCTGCGTGTGCGACTCCCTCGACGGTTGACCCAACGACGGCTCCGACGACCGCCACTCCGCCGACACCAGCAGTCACACCAGCAGTCACACCAGCTGGCACACCAACAGCTCCTCCCGTCACTGCAACCGCACCGGCAACGGCGCCCGCGACCCCTCCGCGATAACGTGGGCTTTGTGGGGGATTTCATTTCTTGCAGCGATCTCTTGCATCTGTTGGTGGTTCACGCGTATGCCAACCGGTCCCTTTTACCGTGGAAGAAGAGTGCTGCTCGTGACGGAATCGCAGAACGATCGGACCCCATCCGTACCAACTGAAAATTCTCAGACCAATCCAATTGTCGTGGAGGAAGAGAGCCTGCTTGCGCGTGCGTTAGAAGCCCTCGCTGCTGTGAAGGTGCGTCTCAATGTGAGCTACGATGAAGAGCTTTTGTCGCTACGCGATCAGATCTCTGAGGCGCGCTCAGAAGACCTCCCTCCGCTTGTGCAACAAATGGAACGACTGCAGGGGATCGCTCAGCACCGAGCCGAAATTGGTGGCGTGGAGGTTGAAGCCCGATCACCGTACTTCGGGCACATGAAGCTCGTTGAAGGCAAGCGCTCGCGAGACATGCTGATTGGCAACGCGACGTACGTTGATTCAGACCGTGGCGTGCGGATTGTCGATTGGCGCGATGCTCCGGTTTCGAAGCTTTATTACCGCTACTCGGAGGGGGATGAGTACGAAGAAGAGATCGCGGGTCGGACTGTCGAGGGAGTGATGGCGGTGCGTCGCGCCGTCGTGATCGCCGATGCAACTCTCCGTCGCGTGATCAGTCCTCAGGGGACGTTTGTTCTTCGAGGCCAGCCCCCCACGTGGAACCTCATTGACGTCGCGCTCACCAAGCTTGGCGGCGGTCAGGGCAAAGCCGAGCGTCCCCCGCCCTTGGACGAGTACATCATCAAGCGAGGACGTTTTGGTGTCCGAGTGGCGGGTCGTGAAGAGCGATTTCTGCCTGATATTCCTGCACTCATTGATAAGCGTCAGTTTGAGCTTATTTCTAAATCGACCTCTGGATTAGTGGTGATTCAGGGTGGCGCTGGCTCAGGCAAGACCACCATTGGGTTGCACCGAATTGCCTACTTAGCCTTTCAAGAGCCGCGACGATTTGTTGGCGACAAGCTCATGGTGGTGGTCTTTAACCAAGCGCTCGCAAACTATATTGGACGGGTGCTGCCGAGCCTCGGCGTTGCGAACGTTCCGGTGATGACGTATCGCGATTGGGCAGCGCAACAGCGCAAAAAACACCTGCCCCGATTGCCGAGCACATACACCGAAGACACGCCTCTGACGGTGTCCCGGTTGAAGAAACACCCCGTGCTCATTCAGTTGATTGATGAGCGTGTTGCACAAGAGTCAGCGCATGTTCAGACCTCGTTGGTCCGCGCCGTGCAAAACACCCGCGATGGCGAACGCACCATCACCATTTGGAACACCACCGAGAGCTGGCCGCCTGCACAGAGGATCGCCGCGATGGGCCTGTGGCTTCGCAACGAGCGCGATATTGCCGGTGAAAAAGCAGGTAATCTCGCGGCCGACACGCGTATGGCCGCCGAGTCGGCCCTCGACCGAGTGCGTCGCCGCGCGCAGGATGTAGTTTGGGATTGGGCCGAGTTGCTCACCAACTATAAGCTTCTTCGTAGCGCGCTCACAGCGCGTGATCCCGAGGCTTTCAGTGACGACGAGCTCGCGAGCGCAGTGAAGTACTGCTCCGATC
>JANNCG010001166.1:0-8476 GCA_031386385.1 Myxococcales bacterium | reverse complement strand
AAAGCGCTTTTCACCACCATCTTGTCCGTATTTGGGACCGGGTGTGTGATTGATTTCTTCTTTGCGTACATGTTTTTTTACTACCAAAACACCGGGGCCACCATCAACGTGCGCCTCCCCGCGTGGAGCTTTTTGGACTGGCAGTGGCACCGAAGCGCGCTGCCCATCGAAGAGTTTGGCTTTTACGCCGGAGGCGCGGTGTTTATGACATCGCTCTATGCTTGGGCGGATTTGAGCTGGTTTAAGACGCGCAAACAGGCAAAAATTCCTGAAGAATGGGCCAAGCAGTTTGTCGGCAAAAAGTGGTGGCAGATCCTGAAGGTCGACGTGCGCGTGATTTTGGTGGGTGTTGTGATCTGTGCGCTTGCGGTGGCTTATCGCAAGGCCTTTGTGCCAGAGCCCGGGTTTCCGGGATACTTCATTCTCTTGATGTGCATTGGGTTTATCCCCACCGTCATGATCTTCGAGGTGATCGAACCGCTTGTGAATTGGCAGTCATTTACGCTCATGTTCGCAGTCTTGCAGGGCGTAAGCTTGCTCTGGGAGGCCACCCTCGGCGTCCCCTACAACTGGTGGAACTACCACCACAGCCAGATGGTCGGGATCTTCATCGGGCCATGGGCCCAGCTCCCGATGGAGAGCGTCATGATGTGGATCGCTGGCGGCTGGGCCACCACGATCTTGTACGAGTGGTGGCGGCTTTGGTTTATCATTGATAAGCTCTCTGCAAGCCCACCCGCAGCAGGCGAGCACGCGCTCGGCACTCCCCCGGCTGCAACCCCATAGCGCTTAAAACGGCAGGTCGACCTTCGCCGCAGCGCGAAGCTCGTAGTCGTACTCCAGCTCTTTGATCGCACGGGGACCCAAAGTCACATCTCGCTTGAGGTAGCCATCTTTGCCCTCAAGCATCCAGCCCTCTTTCGAGCTCGCAATGATCTCAACGTCGCTGATTTCGCTCACCGGAACACGCTCTATCACCGTAAACGTCTTGCTCTCACCGGACAAATTGCTCAGCGACAACTTGAGCTTGCGGTGGACCTTTTGCGTCCCAAGCACAGGCACTGTGTCACGGTTTTCTTCGATCGAACGCCGCACACGAACCCCATCATCGGTGCCAAATCCGAGCTCAAACACATCGCCCTGGCCGACAAAGAGCACCCGCGCGCGACCCACCAACGAGCCCGTCCGTGCAACTCGCACGGGCCCTGCGAGCAGCGCCGTCTTTCCCGTCCACTGCATCGTCGCACGCCAGTGGGGAGCGGCGGCTCTCTCGGGATAAAGCACTCGGTCCACCGTGGCTTTCAGCACAGTACGAGTGAGCTCAACACGCATGGGGGTGATCGAGGACTCAATCGTCCGTCGCTCAGCGGGAGCGAAATTGAGCGGCTCGCCACCATCATCAACACCAGGCATTTCGCTGACAGATTTGCCTCCACGCGCGACTCCGCTGACGTTGATGGTCTCTTCGCGTGACTCAACCGTCACTCGGCTGCGCTCATAGTCAGTCTTCTTGCGCGCGGTCAAGTGATCCTCTCGCAAGGCAGGAGGCGAGGCCGCTTGTGCAGGACGCGCGGTTGAAAATCGCACCTCTACATCCTTCCACTGCTCGCCGGTGCATTGCCACAACACCGCAGAGGTCACCCACTCAACAGACGTGCTGCTCTCGGTCGACAGCAGCGTCGCGCGATGCTCTGGCCTCCACAACGCACACGGCACCCGATACGTCAGCTCTAGCTCAACCTCGCCGGCGTCTGTCGCCGACAGTTGCACCAGCGCATGGGCAGTGCTCACTCGCACCTGCTGCTCTGCCAAATCGCGTAGCGCGGCGAGCCGTGCGCACTGCTCTTTGGCCGCAAACAACTCTTTGCGAGCCTCGTCAATTTGAGCCTGAATCTTCGCGCTGCTCTCAACGATGGACCCATACGCCGATTGCCACGCTTCGCTCTGTTTTTGCCCCGCGATCTCTCGTGGAACCTCACACATCGCCTCAACCCACTGCCTCACCAGCGCCTCGCTCTGCGCGCGCTCGGCGAGCAACACAATCAACCGCTCGTTGATCGCCCGCTCATCTCGGGTCGCGTCACGGTACCCCTGCGCTGCGTGAACGAACTCGTCCGTGTTATGGGGCCGCTCGAAGCGACTGCGCCTCTCTACATGTGCCGTGACCACCGTCGCGTGTCCGTGCTTCACACGAACCTGCAACGAAGCGTCATCGGTTAAAAGCGATAGTCCTTCGACCGCTACCTGGTTGGATCCATGCGTGAGGGACAGCTTTGTCGCGCGCAAGACCTCCACGCGATCTTCGTAAAAAATCACTCGTAGCGGCGTTGATGAATAGGCTTTTGGTTCAATCACGGCGATTGCCTCCGTTGAGCTCAAGCTTCGATGAGAAGGTGATTTTGTACTGAAATTCTACGACCGCTTTTGCGCCCGCGGGCACCTCAACGTGCCAGCGAAGTCCGCCCCTGACCGGCTCGCCTCGCTCTGCTTGCGTATACGCTTCGGCCTTGGGTTTAGCCGTCAGCAACGTGACCTCAATGTCGTCTTCTTTTTTTGCGTACGGGAGGCGGTCAATCACAACCACCGTCGCGGGCTCACCGAGCGAGCTCGACAGCTCAATACTCACGGTGTGATCCATCTGGGTAGAGCCGCCCAACAGGCCCGCGCTTCCCTCATGGACGCGACTGTTGCGTGCGACACGAATACGCTCTTCCATCCCAAGCCCAATGTGCATGATACCGCCTTTGTCCACAGTCGGTACTTTTGCTCTTGTGAGAAGGGCTTCGTCATAAAATACCTCCGCGGGCCCCACCAACAATGGGGCATCAAACGGGTTGCGCAGCTCTGCCTCACGAAACACCGTCGCGACCTCTTTGGCAACCACTCGAAAGAGCGGTTTGGACTCGCCCTCTGCCTCCAACATTGAGATGCGATGAATCGCAGAATCACCTGGAATATCTGCGCGCAACACGCTGTCGTATCGATAATCAAACGCTCCCCGGACGCTTCGAGGATCGACGTGATCTCCGCCCACCTGTTTGTGCTCGAGCAGCTCACGTACCGCTTGGCGCTCGTTGCGTTTGCGATCGACGCCAACCCGCTGCAGCCGTCCGCGCTCGCCTCGCCCACTAGCCTCACCGCGAAGTGTCAGCTCGTCAAAATCGAGCCACTCATCCCCCGGCTCAATCTCTGCGATCTCGCCACCGTGAAATCGCGTGCGATCGTCCATGCTCTGAATACGCATCGGAGCCTGCATCGGCGGGGGCATTGAAGCGGACATCGGAGCACCAGCGCGCGTCATGGTGTCAGCTTTTTCGACCGACGATCGACGCGATGGCAGAGGTGCGACAGCCCCCAACGACATCGGCGCGGACGGCATGGCACCACCATACGGGCTCGGGCCACCTCCGGGGACGCTCGGAGCCCCCTGTTGACTCAGAGAACCGAACGCAGCTTTCGACATCGCGGCAGATTCGGGCATCGCTCCATCACCACCTCCACCCTCGCTTTCTTCATCCAGCATCTCTGACGCAAGCACATCGTCAACGCGCGCGTCCTTGGCGTATGCTTGAAAAGTGTCACCTACCTCTGCCCGCTGCCCCGAGGCTCCATGCGGTGCTGGACGCGCAACTTGCATCGCGCGGTCATACCCCGCGAACAGCTCTTCGAGCCCATCAGGCGGTGGTCTAAACGCCTTCTTCGCGGGTTGAGCGCGCCCCAAACGCAGCGATGGCAACAACGGCAATCGTGCATCTCTCACTAAATCTGCAGTCGAGAGTGACACCAACACGTTGGTCCAGTCCTCACCCGATGCCTGCGCGACGAGGGCATCAAGCGCACATTTGACCTTATGCGCACCTTGCGAAAATCGAACTTTATAAGTGGGCCACCAGCGTGCCGCTTCGATGGTGTACTCAAGCTCTAGACTCGCCAAGGCCTGGTTTGGATCCTCGGCTCCGAGGTGCACCAAGAGCGCCAATTTTGGATCACTCACTGACTCGCGCTCAGCGGCCTTTGCTTGAGCCAAACGGAGCCTTGCGGCGGTGAGCGCGTCCAACACCCGCGGGAGTTCATCATCGAGAGCCCGAAGCTCTGCATACGATTGAGCCAGCAATTCTCCAAGCAGACTGCTCGTTTTAAGAGAGTCCTTCACCCGGCCGAGGTGATCTTGGTCACGCTTGCGTGCGCGCAATCGGGGGTCGGGGTGAGCGTTGCGAAGGACCTCTGTCCGCGCGTACAACAAGCTTCGGCTCTCGTTGAGCGCGACGTGTTTGTGCTCAAGGTCCTCGATCTCTTTCTGAATCTGAGAGGGCGTCGAAGGCGCGCTTCTAGCGATCCACCGAGTCTCAATCCCGAGGACTGAGCGACCGTTGTTAGTCTTTGCCCGCACGGACTTTGTGTCCAAAACCGGCGAGACCGCGGCGAGCTGAATCACGCATGGTTGGGCGGGGATCTCAGCAGGAAGAGTCACCGCGCGTGTCACGATCGCGCCGCGTGCATACACTGTCACGCGATCGATCTTCGATGAGCATTCAATCATTGTGTCCCGCAAGCGTACACTCTACGGCGGCACACGCACGCTACTTCTTGGGCTTTGTTGCCCGCTGCCGACGAGCGATCACAATTTGCTGTGAGTCCTCTTGTGCGAGGGGTCGACCTGAAAAGTCTCCATGTCTCGCGGCCAGCTCAAGCCCACCAAGCGCCAACAGCGCCCGAAACTCATTCGGAAATATCTGCCGCTGCGACAACATCACCACCTGCTCATCCGGCTCTTTGCGGCTCGGGACGGCGCGTTTTGTCGCATTTTTTGCAGCGATTTCTTCTCGCACAAAGCGGATCGTGATGTGCTGAACCTGCTTGATCGGATCATAGCGAAACTGCTCTTGGTATTGCACCCGAAACCCAAGCGTCGGGTGCACAAACGGCCGGGCCCGATAGACTCGATCGGGGTTGCGAGCAAGCTCAGTCAAAGACGGAAACCGCACATCCGATGCAAACAACCCCTCGGGCGCGAGGTGTTGGTTGACGGCTAAAAAACACGCCGCGAAGTCTGAGGGCTCATACAAATGCAACAGCGTGTTGAAGGGCGCCAGGATGCTCTTGAAGGTCTTGTTGAGCGCAAAGCTTCGCATGTCTCCGTGCACAAGCTTGAGACGTTTTTTCTCGCTTGTGGTGAGCAGCTCGTCTGCTTTGAGCTTTGCACGCGCGAGCATCGGTTTGCTCGCATCCAGGACCGTCACATCAAGGCCATCTTTGACCAACGCGAGGGCAACGCGCCCCGAGCCACCGCCCAGCTCAAGCACCGGTCCGCCTTGTTGTCTGGCAAATCGCCGGTAGTACTCAATATCTTCTGTGCGTCGACGGTAGGTGTAGTCGTAGTAGTTTGCGTCGTCGTAGTGCTCACTCGCACCGGCAATCAGCTCATGCTTCATAAAAATTCTAACCTCGTTGGGCGCTTGAAGTGACGTTTGCGCGTTGACAGTTCAAAGCCCGCGACACAGTGGTACGTCGCTTTGCAATCTTCTTTTCAGTCCGACTTAATCGCAGCATTTAGCCATCCCGTCAGCAGTATTGGGTATGAACTATCGCTCTTCGCAGCACGACAATTCGCGGGGCAATTTATCCTTGAATCGCCGAGCAACCTGACTGAAATCGACGCCTTCTCCAAGGCGGGGTTTTGTGAGTGCAAGCGCGACGACCGAATGCACCCCATGATGGAGGCGCAGCTCAACGCCAAAAAAGAGGTTGAGTACGTGTGGAACTGCGGGCTCCGCACAGTCCAGTATCAAGGTCACACCCTGAGCTTGCTTGAGCTTGAGTGGGCGTCTTTTTCAAACACCGAGGTCCGCGTGTTTTTCGTGGGACCCACACAAGCCATCGTCGAGCAGTTTTATCGGGCCTACAAAGCCTACATCGCCGAGGTGCGCGATGAGGTCCTGGTGTTTGACGAGGGGTATTGGGATCGGGATGAAGATCTTTTCAAGAACATTCGCGCGTCGAATTTTTCGCAGCTCGTTCTTGATCCATCACTCAAATCGCAGCTCATTCAGGACTTTGAGCGCTTCTTTCGAAGCCGCGAGCTGTATGCTTCGATGGGGGTTCCGTGGAAGCGGGGATCGATCTTGATTGGGCCTCCCGGCAACGGAAAGACCCTGGCGATTAAAGCCCTCGCGAATCACCTCAAGGCGCCGGTGTTGTACGTGCGGTCGTTTGTCCATCGCGGAGAGCCCTACACCGGGATCCGCGAGGTCTTTCGGCGCGCGCGGATCGTGCCAGGGTGCTTGCTGATTCTCGAAGACCTCGACGCGCTGATTACCGACCAAAACCGCAGCTATTTCTTAAACGAGCTCGATGGCTTCGCGCAGAACGAGGGGATCTGCCTGATCGCGACGACCAACCACCCTGAGCTGCTCGACGCCGCGATGCTTGAGCGACCCTCGCGGTTTGATCGCAAGTACAACTTCGCCCTCCCCGCCCAGCGCGAGCGCGAAGCTTACCTCGTGGATTGGTTTTCGAAGCGACCAGAGCACACTCGGCCTTCGCCCCAGGTGATCAAGCGGGTGAGCGATGAGTGCAATCAGTGGTCTTTTGCCTACCTGAAAGAGCTCTGTATGGCAGCCACGATGCAATTGGTGATTCCCGACGCAACGCAGGGAGATTTGCTGCCCACGATCACCATGGATGAAGCCCTCGTTTCGCAGTGCAAAGCCCTTCGCGGACAGATGAGCTCACGAAAAGTCACCGGAATCCTTCCTCCTCGCGCGCAAGACTAAGTACCATCCCCTGAATACCGCAGTGAACGCCGAGGACATCAAAGCGCTCCGTAAAGAGCTCAATCTCACCCAACGCTCCGTCGCCGAGGCGCTCGATATCGACGTGGCGCTGGTTCGTGACTGGGAAGCGTCCGAGCAGTTCGCTACCAAAGCGCACTGTGTTCAGCTTGAAGGCCTTCGCAAAAATCCGCCGCTTCCGAAGAGCAAAAAGACCCGCACGCCGATGCAAGTGTTGACCGACGCAAAATTTTGGGAGCTACATCGCAAGCTCCTCGCCCACCCTGCGCTCTACGCTGCGTGTGAGAAGTTGGCCAACGAGTATAGCGATCCTGCTAGCGCGACAGAGCCTGCAAATCCAGTGGCGAAATCAGAGTCCGTGAAGAGCGCCAGCACCACCACCGGCTGATGAAAAAAGAGCCATTTGATCCGCGGTACAATCCCGGCGCTCCGCAAGAGCTGTCCATCGCTGGCGTCGAGATGACCGCGTTTTCGATCTCAGGCGTGTCGACGTATGTGCTTGTATCGGCGATGAACGCGTGCTTTGACCTCGGTCACTGTGCGGTTGAAGCCGCAAAGCTGCGCAACGTGTTGCTCACGCACACGCACCAAGACCACTGTCTGGGCGTGATTCGTCACCGCTCACTGCGCGAGATGTGGGGCAGCTCTCCGTCCAACATTTATCTTCCCCTCGCGTGCCGCGAAGATTTTTTGCACACGCTGCGAGCGTTTTCACGCTTAGAACAGCGCGAATTTGACGAGCAACGGGTGACCGAATCTGTTGTGGGTGTGTCTCCGGGGACGGTGTTTTCGCTCAGCCCGCGCTATGACGTCGAGTGCTTCGCAGTGGCGCACCGAATCACGTCGGTGGGCTTTCGAGTGATCGAGACGCGGCGAAAGCTCAAGCCCGAGTTTGTTGGACTCGCGGGGTCGGTTTTGGGTGATGCACACCGACAAGGCGCGGTGTTGTATGATTTTCACCGGCACCCAGTGTTCACTTATATTGGCGACAGCACCATCGAAACACTCGAAACCGAGGCCAACTGGGGCGACACGGATGTGCTTTTTCTTGAGTGTACCCACGTCGGAAGTACCGATTTGAGCGTCAGTCAGAAGTATGGCCACACCCATTTGGACCAGCTGGTGCGGCTGTTTCGGGACGATCCAAAACGCTTTGGACGCGCAAATATCGTGCTTAAACACTGGTCCATGAGATACTCACGTGACGAGGTGCTGCGTGCGTTTAGGCATGTTCCTCGGGCACTGGCAGATCGCATCACGTTGTTGCTGTGAACCGTTGACGCCCACAACGCACTCGGTATCCTTATGACTCCAACCAAATCGATGAAGTGGCGACAATGATTGTGTGCCATCGCAACACAGTTCATAGTCCTCACGACAGCGGAGCACTTTCATTCAACCGCCGCAAAGTCGGCACTTTTCAAGCAAACGTTTGACAGCGAGTAAATGTAGTTATGGCAGCGGAAGACGCGCGCAAATTATTTATGGCAGGCTTGCCCGAGAGCATGACCGAAGAATCCATTCGGAACCTGTTTCAAGAGACCGGGACAATCATCACCGAGGTCTCACTCCCGAAAGATCGCGCATCGGGACGACCTCGCGGGTTTGCATTCGTGAAGCTAGATTCTGATGCAGACGCAGAGAAAGCCCGACAAGTGCTCGATGGCCGTGTTGTAGACGGTCGT
>JANNCG010000941.1:0-3316 GCA_031386385.1 Myxococcales bacterium | reverse complement strand
GACCATCAATTCCGCGTGCGGCAACACAACCCTCCCCGCAGAGGGCAACGTCGCTATGACCGGCGACTACAAAGCAAGCCAGATTGGGTACTGTCGTAGCTATACGTTAGAAGTTGTAGCGGGGACTGATCGCGTCGCTGGTGCGTCGGTGACTGGGCCAGATGCTCACCGGTTTGCGAGCCCCACAGCCGGCCAAGCCCACAACGTTTCGATGCCCCTACGCGTGCAATGGATGCCCAGCGGCTCGGACTCAGCAACGCTTGAGACCCGTGACCTGAGCGCAACCGCGATCGTCGATAATGGGACGTACGATATTCCCGGTGCGGGACTTCGGCAACGAGCGGGACGGATGGAAGATGAGCGAGTACGAATCACTCGACGCTCACAAGTGATCCTGAGCGGTGGTGCGCCGGGATCAACGTTTGGTGTAAGCGTGACCAACACCGTTGAGTTTGTCACCGTCGTCCCGTAAGCACCTACGGCGTTATCGCAAGCGAATCGTGACGCGCTGCTGCTCAGCCCGATCAAGCCCACGAACCGCCTCGGCAAAACGCGCATAGTCGGCCACCCGCACGCGCCCACCCGGAACCTGTACGCGGCGAACCATTCGAAAGCCGTCGGCCACACGCTCGAAGTGAATGGACCAGGTGATTCCGGGTGCGGTGACGTCGGTGTTGCTTGGCAGCTCGGCGTTGGCGCCCGTTGGAAGCGAGACGTGCAGATCGAGCGTCGCGTCCACGGTCTCGGGGTGGTACAGGTCCACCGTGCGCGTGGGACGAGCGGCGTAGCTTGGCGCGAGTTCAGCCGGAAAAACGCCCTCAAAAGCGAGGGTTGTGTCCGGCTGAATCGACGCTGAGGCGGGGGCCTCAAAAGCGTAGCGCATGATCAAATCGCGCTCGGGATTTTCGCGGTTGTCGATCGCCAAACGCGACAGCGAGGCGGCGGTCACCTGCCGACCAATGTAGCTCTCAAACTCGCGATTGAGGTTGGCGCCATCGATCCGGCGAAGAGAATCTCGCCACGCCACCGCCCACGATCCACGGAGACGTTCGGTGCACTCTGCCTGACCAATTCCGTCAGCGTTGAGCGTAAGGTGCACTTCAGATACGCGCGAGTGGGTACCCTCCACTGCGGGAGGCAGGACCTCGCGTGCGGCGCCATCGGCCACTAAAATCACAGGCTGTCCTGAGACCCCCGGCGACAGATAGCCGAGCGGCGCGTCACGATCACTCGCGCTCACCCAGCGAACCCCCTCTTCGGTCTCGACCCGAAGCAGCATCGAGACAAACGTGTCGTCATCGGCAAGATCGCTCTCGGTCTGATCCGCCTGCCCAGGCCTCGCGAGCGCCAACGTCACAGGGACTCCACTCAGCTGCAACAGGTACATCAGCACCCGCGCCCGATGTCCTGCTCGCACCGCGAGCATCGCTGGAGCCGATTCAAACGGCGAGCCCGCGCCCTCTTGGTCAATGTTGGACAACACCCAGCGATACAAGCGCGCAAGTTTTTGTTGTCGCGTGCGCGAATTGCCGACAATTTGCAGGGCCAATCGCTCTGCCGCCGGGTCCAACGGAGACTGCTCAGCGAGGCGATCTCGCAGCGCGTCCATGTACCGAGCGTACGTGCGCTCGACGCCAAAATCCACGCTGGGTGTGTACTCGCGAAACGCGACGCTCATCGGCTCTGCCTCGCGACGACGGCTGTCCCGCACACCCCAACGAAGCTCAACCAACGAGCCCCCGTGCTCGCGACGCTGAAGGACTGGCGCATCCCCACGAGGAGACACGTTTAACCGAGCCTCCATCGCTTTTGGCATGATCACCACAAGCTCGCTGCGATCGTACGGAGTGTCGGTGCCACGAAAGTAAAATCGCTCTCCGCGAAAGCCGCCCGCAGTCACCTCATTGGCCGGAAAAGTCCTCACATACTCATACTCAATCGCGTCCCCCGGTCGAACATCGGGATAGGCCACGGCGTCCAACCGCGCGATGGCCTCAGGCTCAAGCACCCGACCGTCGGCTTTAAGTGTCCGCAGCAAAGTTAGAGTTGCGCCCTCGGGGGGAGAGAACGTCGCGTGCTCGTCTACCGCCTCTTGCGTGCGCAAATCCACGATATTGTGAGTCAGCTCAAGCGCTGAACCGTCGTCAAACACGCGCCGCACGGTATAGTCCAAAACCAATACCTGACCATCTTCATACCGGTCTGCGTGCTCTTTGTACGCACGAAACACCGTCCGCCCATCAAGTCGCCAAGGCTCAAGGACGTCCCTTCGCGCCAGCAGCGAATAGCTGCGCAAAAGGTCGCTCATATTGGACGGAGACAAGCTTAACTCTTGCGCCAAAAAGTCTCGCGCTGCGCGCTCATCTCCCATGATCATTCGCAGATCAGCCATGTCCGTGCGCAAGCCCACGTCCTCGGGGTTGTCTCGAAGGATCCGGTCGTAGAGCTCGTTGGACTCTTGAAGCCGGCCCGCTCGCCGCTGCAAATCTGCCATCGTTCGCCGCAGCGCTCGGGCCTCGGAGGCCCCTTCAAACAACCGAGCGTACTCGCCTCCCGCGTCGCCCCACCGACGCTGTCGCATCGCGGTAAAAGCAGACGAATCACTGAGGGCATCACAGCGCGAGATCTCTGTCGCGAGTGTGCGTTCGGTGGCGCCATCGCCGTGCCGCTGTGCGAGCGCGAGCTGCATCCGTCGGGGCCAACAGATGTCGGGGCCAAGCATCGGAGCAAAGCGATCGATGATCGTGCGAGCCTCACCCTCCCAGTTGCGCTCGAGCAACCGTTCGGCGAGGTCCGCAGCGATCTCTGGGTTGTCCGCGAAGCGAGCATACCCCGTACGGATCAGCTCAAGGGCGGCATCGGCGCGGTCGTCTGCGGTAGCCAGACGTGCAAGACCGATGAAGGGATAGTACGCACCAGAGTCTCGTTGTTGTGCACGCTCAAACGCGCGACGTGCGCGATCACGTGCAATTTGAGCGGGCAAAAACGGATCTGAGAGCGCCATGGTCGCGGACGCTAGCTGCGTGAGCGCAGGCGCATCGTCGGTCATCAAGGGCCGCAGAAGCTCTCTCGCTCGCACCGGATCACGACGCGCAAACGCCATGCGATGCAGAACATACCGAGAGAACGGGTCGGCGGGGCTGGGATCGGGCTGAAGCTCGACCGCAACAGGAGGGCTCTCGTGAGCGCTGCTGGTGGCTCGCGCGAAGCTCCCAATGGGGTGTCCCGCGAGGTCGTGGGCCGCGGCGATCAGCAACGGTGAGAAGTATCGGCTCGCGACCTTCACCCGCAACGTGTGCCGACCGGCGCGAAGCTG
>JANNCG010001150.1:0-9184 GCA_031386385.1 Myxococcales bacterium | reverse complement strand
AATCGGATCTGTGAGCGACTGAGACCCGGTCACTGATTGGCCCGCGATGGACAAGCTCTCAGGATTGCTCAGTCCCATCACCGTCGCTTGGCGAAGAAAGGTCCCATCGGGGCGAAACTCGAATAGCTCGTTGGATCCGAACGACGCAACAATGAGATGGCACTGGCTGGTGAGCACCAGTCCTGTTGGGCGGAGCAAACCAGGTGCGGTGATTCGCTGGACCTCTCTCCCCATTGGATCGATTCGGAGCACAAAATTCGCAGCATATCCGCTGACCCAAACGCTGCCCGCTGAGTCTACAACCATGTCTTCTTGCAGCCCAATACCAGGGCCCAAATTGCGAAGCACTGCGCCGCTCATTCGGTCAAGCTCGCGGACGCCCACTCCGTTCGCGGTCGCTCCATTACAATTGCTGATCAGGATGTTGCCAGAAGGGGCGAAATTGATGTTTCCCAAATTCATGAGCGCGGGATTGTTGGCCAGCGTGAGGGGCATGGTCCCGTCCCGTTCATAGCGCAGCACGCGACCGAGGCCGGGATTTGCGCTGGCCCAGAGGCGACCACCAGAATCGAAGATGATGCTCTCGAGTGACGCCCCCAACGTGGCCGCCGTTGAGAAGGTCCCAACCATCACGCCGTCGGGGTCAAAGTGGACGACGCGCTGATTGCCGGTGTCGGCGACAAACAGGTGATCCGTTGGGTCAAAGGCCATCCCGTTGGGTCCCGAAATCCCAGCGCCAGAAAACCAAGCACGGACCAACGACAGATCCGCAGTGCGTAGCTCAAGAATGTTGTTGCCCCCGCGGTTGGTGACAAACAGATTGCCCCGGTTGTATGCCCCAGCATTTGTGCTCGCGAAAACGATGGCGAGTGAAGCGGCTAACAGACGAGATCTCATGTGTGGAGGGTAACTTTTTTCGAGGTCCAATGGGACTTAAACCTCCGACACGCTGCCATTCGATGGGGGGCAAACTCGCCTCCGCACGCGAGCCGTCGACACCCTCGGGCACGTGATCGAGAAGATCTCGCGGGTCGATGGGCGAACCATTGCTATCAAACGCGACAATCGCGTGAACGGAGCGTTGGTTGATCTCTTCACGAGGTATAGCTTTGATGTGTTGGGAAGGCTTGCGGCCGTTCTTGACCCCAACAACAACGCGACCACAGCGACTTACGATTCGCTCAACCGGATGATCACCCTGACCAACCCGGACACGGGTCTGAGTGAGTTTCAGTACACGCTTGCGGGCGATCTCGGCGCGCGTATCACTCCCAACTTGCGAGCAAATACTCAGAAAATTCGCTACAAGTATCAGTTCCATCGGCCATCCCGGATCGAGTATCCACAGAGCGGAAACGTGATCTACACGTACGGCGGACCCGGCGCGGCGCACAACGGTGCGGGTCGCCTTACGGAGCTGACAGACTCGTCGGGTATCCAGTTGTTCGAGTACGGTGCTGCCGGTGAGCTCACGCGTGTTGAGAGGACGCTGAACGCCTTTGGCGGCTATGGCGACAGCAACACCGTGATGAGCTTCAACTACGACAGCGGAGGCCGGATTCACGACATGACCTATCCCGATGGCGAAGTTGTGACCTATGGCTACAACCACGGTGGTATGCTGCAAAGCGTGAACGGAAATCGCAATGGAGCCTTCACCAACTATGTGAACACGGTGCGCTACGACCACTTTGGCCGGAGCACGAGCATTGACTATGGCAACGGCACGCTCACGCGTTTCAACTATGACTCAACGACCCAGCGGTTGTCGCAGTTGAACACCACAACTCCACTGGGCACGCCACTACAACGCCTAAATTATACATACAACGACGGCGGAATCATCACGGCGATCGCGGACAACATCCCCACCGGGCCGGGCAACGTGACGCGGCGAATGCAGACCTTTGGCTATGACCGATTGAACCAACTGCAGGCATCCAGTGGAAGCTATGTGGATGCACAGGGCAACGAGAATCGCTACAAGCTCTCGATGGAATTTGACGCACTCGGCAACGTGTCGCGGATGAACCAACGCAATACCTTTGTGCGCGCGGTCGGTGGGACGTCGGTGATCGCTGCCAACACCCGCAACAACGCGTACATGTACAACGCGGGGCATCCGCATCAAGCAGCGCAAATTGGCTCGCGTTCGTACACCTTTGACGCCAACGGAAACCAAGTGGAATCTCACGACGTCAATCAAGGAGCGCCGCGAGAGTTGAGCTGGGACGAAGAGGACAGGCTTGTGTCTGTGAAAGAGAACGGCTTGACGACAGGCTTTCTCTACGATGCAGGCGGGACGCGCACGCACAAAGCCGGGAGCGGCGGCGCGACGTACTATCCAAGTGCGTATGTTACCCTGCGAAATGGCACGCAGATGACGAAGCACATCTTCGCAGGGTCACATCGTGTGGCAACGGTGATTGCACCTGCGCAAGACGTGCCGGGCAATGGGCAGACGTACTGGTACCACGCGGATCACGCGGGGACGGTGCAGTACACAACGGATGAGCTGGGAGCTGTGCATGAGCACGCTGAGACGCTTCCGTTTGGCGAATCGTGGGTTGAAGAAGCGAGCGCCGTGGATCGGACACCGTATCGATTTGCGGGGCGTGAGCGGGACTCTGAGACTGGGCTCACGTATGTCGGCGCGCGGTACTATGAAGCGAAGACGGCGCAGTGGTTGAGCGCGGATCCGGCGCTGCCTGAGTACATGTTGGGAGGTGGCGTAGGCAACGTGCTCAATCTGAGCTTGTATGCATACGCGTGGAATTCTCCAGTGAGTTTCGCGGATTTAGATGGGCGGCAAGCGTCAAGTATTCCACAGCCGATGGATGGAGGCAGCGGTAGCACTGCGCCCAGTCCGATGGAGGTCAGGGATGCTGCTGCGCCGGTTGCGGACGCCGCGCCGCCAAGCGGACCGGTGGCGCAACAACCCGGCGTCCCCGCGAACGTAACAGCGCAAGCCAATCGAATCGCGGCGACCGACTTTGTCGAATTTAGTAGGGATACGACTAAACAAAGGGGGACGCGATTGCCAGCCGCCGTCGCTCAACAACGACTGGCAGAAGTCAGGCGAGGTGCTGGCCTTGCCGCACCAAGTGATCCCATCGCCGCAGAGAACCTTGCGAATTATGTTTCTCCGTCAAATCACGGACAAGGAGTGCGCCGAGACATTCAGCCGTTGTTGATTCAAGCTACTCGGGATGCGGTGCAGCGGCGTGTTGACTCCATTCTCGCCGCAATCACAACACGCGCTTCACGTGGGATAGGAACTGATGGGCTTGTGCTCGATCAAGCGCAAGAGTTGCGGTCAACCGGTCAAGGACTCGCACCTAATGGGCCTAATGCCACGGCTGCGGAACGAAACGTCTACTTTGGCTACGGGTACTACGCGGTGGCTGTCCGCGCCATAGTTTATCGGCCGTCCAGTGCACCAAACACCCTTCGCATTCTGTCGTGGCAAGTTCAGATTGGTGATTTCTACAATTTTGACAAAGGCAGTGTTGATATCTACGGTTTCACCCCAGAAATGAGGCGCCAAATCGCGGGCGTACTACCATTCGCTCAGCTTTTCCCTGGCTTCGCAACATTGACGCGTTTGGGTCCGTTTCCGCGGTTAACTATGGACGACGCCTTTTTTGACTCACTCCGCGCGTCTGGTGTCGCCGCCAACTTTGACATCCGAACGAACATCATACCGCTCGGAAATCTCGGAAATGCACCGAACTTTGTTAGGTTAATTCCATGAGGTGTCCACAATTCGAGGCCATACACAAGGAGTTCGTCAGACCCAGCCCATTGCTGATGCGACTGTTTGTCGCATTCTGTTTCGAGTTGCTTGGGTGCCGCGCGCTTCGAGACCAGAGAATTGTTTCTGTATCATCGCCGGTAGACCCTCGAACGCGCGCGAATGACGCTTCGTTTGTGGGCCACGCCTGCGATTGCACTGGCGCGCAACAACTGAGCGTTGATGGCGGCCAAGCCGCCCCACTTGAACCAGCCCGAAGCGACTACGAGGGTTCGCTTTGTCCTGCCATTCGTCGTCCAAACAATGCGGCGATCCTCCGGGAACTAACGGCTCAATTCGATCTTCAAATACATCAACGGCCTGAATTCGGGCAAACGGATGGACCCTTCGCCTCTCTGTTCTTTCTGCTCCAATCAGGGGATGGACGCGAGTGTCGAATATTTTTAGATCGATGTTGGGTTGCTGATACGTCCAGCATTTCGACGGGAGAAGGCGAGTGCGATGGGCAGGTGTTTGCAGCCCGAAGGGTGGAAACGCTTATCCTGATTTTGAGAGGCGACCATCTTGTTGCAACGCTCGCAAATATTAGTGCAGAATCCAATGCGTTGAGGCTGCGTTGACTGTTTCGAGACTTGGATCGTCGTCGCCACTGTCGATGCGCAGGGCAACGGGAACCGCTATAAGTTCTCAATGGATTTTGACGCGCTGGGCAACGTGGCGCGGAGGCGAAAACTAAGGTGAACGCCAAGCCGAAAGTGAAAGCCAAGCCCAAGCCCAAAGCCAAAGCGAGCGCTAAGCGGGCTCCGAAATAACTGTTCGCCGGGCTCGCTTGCGCGACCCGTTGAGAGCGAGACCCGCTGCCGTCAGCGCAACCACAAGCCAGCCCGAACTCTCTGCTCCCACAGCGCCCACCGCGCATTGCAGCCAGCGCCTTCGTGCCCTCTGCGTCGGCGGCACAAGAATGATCCGTCCCCGTGGTCCCTCCGACCCAGACGGATCTTGCTCTTCGCTTGCTCCCGCATCTTGTGGCACGGACGCACTGAGCGCTCCCGCATCGGCGCCCTCAATCCGGTCCGCGCTAATGTGCCCATCGTCGCGACACGCCGTCGAGTGATAGTCTGACTCCAAATGGATCTGTGAGGTAAATCTCAGGTCATACTGATCGATCAGACAAAACATCCACCCCGAATTGGGACGGTTGTCGAGAAACTCAACCTCCCTTAGCGCCATCCTCTGCCCGGGCTCAATCACCGTCCCGACAAAAGTTCTCTTCGACCAGCCAGAGTTAAGACTCGATGTCTGAAAGGTTCCACGCACATTGCGACCGTCCACACAGAGAACCATCTCAATCACTTGCGACGGATCATTGCCACGCGCTTGTCCCCGCCACAGCTCACACATCGGTGGTCGCTGCAGGGGAGGTGGCCTGCGCGAATCATCGATGACCGCTTGGGCACCAACATGGCTCGCACACAAAACAATGCTCCCGATGATGGCCGCAGAGATTCTCAAGGATTTCACTCTGGATCAATGTCCACGCTTCGCAGCCCATAGCGCTTGCACAGCTCGCGCAAGTGATAGCGCGTTAACCCAGCGTCGTTGGCAGAGCGGGTGATGTTTCCGTTGTGGCGGGCGAGCAGCGCGCGAAGGTATGCCGGCTCAAACGCTTCGAGCAGCCGCGCCTTCGCGTCTTTAAATGGCAACTGCGACAGCGAGTCATAGCTGTTGCCGCCTGGGGCTGCAGTCGGTGTTGCTATGGGCGTCGAACCCGCAGTGCTGGTCTCTGAAGCGCTGGTATTTTGCGCTGCATTCGCATTTACACTCGCATTCGCATTGCTACGAGCTGCGCTTGCAGAGTGAGCTAAAATGGCCTCCGCGGTGGCGGCGGTGATGGGCGCTACGCCTGCGGGAGGGGTCTTGTCCACGGTCCCTGCGGGAGCGATATCGCTGATGGTGATCTCACTGCCGTCGGTTAGGCTCCCAGCGCGCTCAATCACGTTGCGTAGCTCGCGGACGTTGCCAGGCCACGGCATTGAGATCAGGCGGTTGAGGGCTTGGCTGTCAAATGTGCGAGGACCGAGCGTGGGATTGCGCTCGCAAAACCGCGCGAGCAGCGAGTTGGCAATGAGCACGATGTCATCACGGCGCGCACGCAAGGGCGGAAGCTCAACGGTCACCACCGCGAGTCGATAGTATAAATCCTCGCGAAATTGCCCCTGGCTGACCATCTGCCGCAGATCGCGGTTCGTCGCCGCAAGCACGCGCACATCCACTGGAATCGTCTTCTCTCCGCCCACGCGCCGGATCTCTTTGCTCTCAAGCACGCGCAGTAGTTTTGATTGTTGGTCCAAAGGGAGCTCGCCGATTTCGTCCAAAAAGAGCGTCCCTCCATGCGCTTGCTCAAACGAGCCCGTCTTGCGCTCAGAAGCTCCCGTGAAAGAGCCCTTCTCGTGACCAAACAGCACACTCTCAACGAGGGTCTGTGGCATCGCCGAGCAGTCTTGCACAACAAACGCACTCTTCGCGCGCTTGCTAGATTTGTGCAGCGCTCGCGCGACCAGCTCTTTGCCCGTGCCTGTCTCGCCCGTAATCAGCACGGTGATGTCGCTGTTTGCAAAGCGCTCAAGCTGCGCAAATACCTGTCGCATCACCACTGAGCGTCCCACCATCTCGAAGAACTGATCGTCCTTGCTCAACGGGATGTCCACCACCCCCTCGGCCGGAATCAGCTGCAGCGTCGAGTTGCCCATCTTCAGCCGCGTTCCAATCGGAACCACCGCTTCGCGAAGGCGTGTTTCGCCTAACATAATGCCGTTGGTGCTCCCGAGGTCACGCACGATCACGCCGCTCTCGGTGGCCTCGAACTCAGCATGCGAGCCGGACACACTTCGATCGTTTAAGCGCACCTCACAAATGGATGATCGCCCAATGGTGGACTTGGGCTTGTCGAGATCAAACGTCTTGCCCTTGTCCGGTCCATCTGCCACCAAGACCCGTGTCTTGCGCAGTCGCCGTGCAGTAGCGCGATCGCCCACATAGACGGTCTCAAAACCCATATTCGGTGGCGATTTGCTCGCATCTTCGGTCATGGTGTCCCTCTCAAAGCGCGCTCTGCGCCCGCACGAAGTGCAGCCATCGCTGCGCCGTAGTCCTTCTGCGCAAACACAGCGTTGCCCGCGACAAAACAGTCAGCACCTGCCGCGCGAGCCAGAGCAATCGTGTCCGGAGTGATCCCTCCGTCGACCTGCAGGTCAATCTTTCGTCCGGTGTGCTCAATCATGGTCGCCACCGCGCGAATTTTTTCGACCACCTGGGGGATAAAACTCTGTCCGCCAAACCCGGGATTCACGCTCATCACCAAGACCAAATCAACGCAGTGAAGGACGTACTCAAGCACCGATGGATGGGTGGCTGGATTGAGCGCGACGCCTGCTTTTTTGCCCATAGATCGAATTGTTTGCAGCGTGCGCTCAAGGTGCACGGTAGCTTCGGGATGCACCGAGATCACATCAGCGCCTGCGTCGGCAAAATCTTTGATGTACCGCTCAGGCTCAACAATCATCAAGTGGCAATCCACGGTCTTCGTTGTGGCTTTGCGTACCGCTTTGACCACCAACGGACCAATCGTGATGTTTGGAACAAACCGTCCATCCATCACATCCACATGAATCCAATCTGCGCCCGCGGCATCCACCGCTGCGACCTCAGCACTTAATCGACCAAAGTCTGCGCTCAAGATGGAGGGCGCAATACGCATCGGGTTCATCACGGTCCCCACCATACCAGAGTCGGTAGCTGTCGAGCGATTGCAGATTTTCTGCCGTGCGTGCGCAATCAATCGTACAGTCCCGCTCCCTTCGCGCGATGGCTATTTACGGCATTGATCTGGGCACAACCTACTGTGCGGTGTCGTACGTGCTCAACGGACGCACCCACGTGCTGCCTCTTGAAAACGGTGAAAAAACGCTGGCGTCGATCGTTTTGTATGATCGTCTACAGAGCACAACCGCCAAGGCGATTGTGGGCAAAGCGGCCAACGAGAGCTTTCGTCGCTCTGTGGGCAATGCGGATGTCGCGCCGGCTGAGTTGACGCTTGTTAGAGGGGCGAAAAACACGATGGCGGTGCGGTCGAGGGTTCCGGGTGGGCCGCCGTGGAGAGTGGGAGATCGGGAGCTGTGGTCAACCGATGTCGCCGCAACCATTTTGCGCGCCCTGGCGGAGTACGTACGAACAACACCTGGTGCGCCAACGATGGATGCCGTGGTGATCGCGCATCCGCAGCGGTTTCGTACACGCGAAAAATTAGCTACCGCGCAAGCCGCGTCCATGGCAGGGCTCGCGATCGCGGGGATGGTCACAGAGCCCGATGCGGCAGCGTGGGCCTATGGGCTTCACGATTCGTCTGAAATGACGGGTGACTCTAAGCCCATCAAGACCTTTATGGTCTTTGATTTTGGCGGCGGAACGCTCGATGTCACCATCATGCGTCGTGAGCAATCCTCGCAGGGACGGGCCACCATTCAAGCGGTTGATTCGTATGGTGTCCAGCTCGGTGGGCTCGCGATTGACGAAAAGATTCGCGACCGACTGCTCGAAAAATACTGCCAACAAGCTGGCTATGACGGGCTCACGCTCGCGGACATCAACGAGGCAACACGCGAAAACCTGCTCAACGTGGCCGAGCAGCTCAAGATCGAGCTGAACCAAGACCTCCGCTCTGAGATCGCCCCATGGGAGCGTTCGCGTCGCAAGTGGCTTCGCATTGAGTCGTCGCAAATGGTGGGCGAGGACGTGCAAATTGAGGTCAAGCTTGGTGAGCTCAGTGGATGGATTTCCGGCGACATTGATCGCGCGATAGCGTGTGCGGACGAGGCTCTTCTGCGAGCAAAAATGCAGTGGAAAGACATCGACAAAGTGCTCCTCACTGGGGGGAGCTCGCAGCTGTATCCGTTGCAAGTGCGCATGAGTGAGCGTGCTGCGGGGCGGGTGCAAATCGTCTTCGACAACGCCGACCATCCGTTAAACCCACAGACCATCGTGGCCAGCGGCGCTGCTATGTACGGGACCGCGCTCGCCAACGGCATGCAAGCCGGCGCAGTGCTTATTCGTGGTGTGTTGCCCGACGCGTTTTGTGTTCGCGCGTTTGCCCCCGATCCACGCGAGCCCAGTGGCCGTCGTGCGGTCTTACATCCCTTAATCGCCGCCGGAACCCCCACCCCCTTCGTCGGCCGCGCGGTGTTTAATTTTCGAAACCCCCAAGGCAACGGGACTGAGCTGCCCATCGAGGTCTTTGAGGGCCGCACTGAGAGTGAAGCCACCAACGTGGGGACGTACACGTTTGTGTTTGATCAGCCATTGACCGATGGCGCGCCCGTTGAGGTCGAGCTTGATGGAGAGCTTCGCCGGCCCCGCCGTCTCGAGGCCGATGCC
>JANNCG010001145.1:0-1710 GCA_031386385.1 Myxococcales bacterium | reverse complement strand
CGAGGTGACCTCACACACCTCCGCACGCTGCACTCGCGAGAGCACCAGCTGGGCGATTCGCTCTCCGCGACGGATGGTGACGGGGGTATGAGACAAATTCACCACGAGCACCTGAACCTCTCCCCGATAGTCTTCATCGATGGTCCCCGGAGCATTCACCAGGGCGAGGCCTTCTTTGCGTGCCCGCCCAGACCGCGCCCGCACCTGACCCTCAAATCCACTGGGAATCGCCAGACAAAGCCCCGTCGGCACCGCCGCCCGCTCAAGCGATCCGAGCACAATATCCTCGGTGTTTGCAGCCACAAGATCTATCCCCGCGGCACCGGCAGTCGCATAACTCGGAAGCGATAGTCCCTCCGCGTGACTGAGTCGCATGATCCTCAAGGTTATGGACGAATTTTCGCTCTCGCTTTCGCTACGACTCATGGGTTTTCGCTCTTTGCAGTTGTGGCCAAAAGCTCAAGTGCCGCTTTGGCGGCAAGCTGTTCGGCGTCTTTTTTTGTGCGACCTCTGCCCCGGCCGGTGACGATCCCGTCGGACTCAATCTCGACCTCGTGCTCACGATCGTGATCGGGTCCAAATTGGGCCACCAATCGATACTTCGGTGTGATCTTGTGCGACGCTTGCAAGCGCTCTTGTAGCTCAGATTTGTAGTCAATCACGCCCTCGCTGAGCACCTTCTCAAGCCTCTCAAGAAGCGCGCCGAGCACCACTTGCTTGGCAACGGCGAACCCCGCATCCACATAGACACCCGCGAAGACCGCTTCAAGTGCATCGGCGAGCAGCGACGGACGCGTACGCCCCCCCGAGCGATCTTCACCTTTTCCGAGCCGTAGCGCGGCGCCAAGCTCAACGTTGAGCGCCACCTGAGCCAGGGATCCTTCGTTGACGACCGCTGAGCGAAGGCGCGACATCGAGCCTTCGTCCCCGGACGCGACACGACTCCAGAGTGCCTCGGTGATCACGATACCAAGGACTGAGTCGCCGAGAAACTCCAGCCGCTCGTTGTCGGTCCCGTAGCTTGCGCTCTGCTCTTTGGGGACGCTGTTTTCGCTCGACCAGCTTCGGTGCGTCAATGCGACACGGAGCAAAACGGGGTCCGCAAACGTGTAGCCTATTTTCTCTTGCACGCGCCGGAGGGCAGCATCTTCAGTGCTCATTTCATAGCCTTGTCATAATATTTTATTAAGCCAATGGGTCATCGATCAGCTCATCACGCGCGAGCTCATCGTCGGTGCGGGTGCGCCGTTCGGCGAGTTGGTCTCGGACGTAGTGCACCATGGGGTCCACATACTGCTCAAACGGCGGGCAGTGGATGTTGTGCGGCCCTAGCAGGTCTCTCGCGGTGCGTGAGTCATAGTGAACGTTGGTGGCGAGCTGCTCAAAAAACGCGCGAGGCGACCGCAACAATCGCTCAAGTCCCGGGGCCCGAAGCACCGCTCGGGTGACATTTGCCGGAATGAATCCACGCGGAATTTTTCGGCCAGCGGTACTCGCGATCATCTCGTACACGCGCTTGGCATGAAGTGGCGCGTGGTCTACCAAGTGAACCGTTCGGGACACAGCTCCGGGATCGTCCATCAGCGCGCAAGCAGCGTTTACGACGTAGTCCATGGGTACGAGGTTAAGCGGTACGTCCCCTCGAGCCGGCAGCGGAAACGCGATCTCAGCTGGGGCCGTCAAGATCAGCAGGACAAACAGGTACGGCCC
>JANNCG010001141.1:0-3727 GCA_031386385.1 Myxococcales bacterium | reverse complement strand
GCAAAATCGAAGGCAAGATCGAAGGCAAGATCGAAGGCAAGATCGAGGGCAAAATCGAAGGCAAGATCGAAGGGCTCGCCGAGGGCGTTGCGCTCGAGCGACGCAATGGGCTTGTCAGGTCTGCTGCCAAGCGGTTGAAGCGTGCGTTGAGTGAGAGTGAGCAACAAGCGCTGTTGGCCAACGCAAAGCCAGAGCACTGGGATGCGATTGATGACGCGATCTTTGCCAGCGACGAGCGTGAGCTGCTGTCGTGGCTTGTCGTGCGAACGTGAGTGGGTTGAGCAGGTGAAGCGAGTGGGGCTAGCGACTAATCTCCGCCAAAAAGGATTCGATCGCTGGCCGAACGGGGATTGATCGCTAGGCAGTGCCGTTCGAGTTTCGCCCATTGCGCAGCATTCTTCGCTGGACCGTGGGGAGATTCTTCGCGTTACGATTTGGTGCATCTATGGCCCTGAAAAAATCAGCCCCGAAGTCTGCAACCAAAAATACCACTGGCACGAAAGGCTCGAAGCCGCGGACAAAGTCCACCGACGTCGCAGTGTTGGTCCCCGTGAATCTCGCGCTCAAAGCTGCGTGGGACAAACAAACCTCGATCATAAAGATCGCGTCGCGCAGAGATGCCAGCGCATGGGACGAAAAGTACGAAGCGGTCGCGGCCATTGTCTCGCACGACCCGCCGCTGTACCTCGCGGGAGGCTTTGCGACGTTTGACGGATTTGTGAAAGAGTATCTCCACGAAGATGCCCGCCAAGTGCGCGATTGGATCGCCGTAGCGCTCAACGCTTCGCCGGACGAAGAGGCTCAGTACACAGTCACTCGGTTGGCGCTGCTGTTGTCGCTGCTCAGAGTGCAGAGCAAAGATGGAACGCTCCCAAAGAAGATCGACTGGAAAAAACTTCGCGTCTCGGTGAAGGACGAGAAGGGCAAAGTCACGCAGCGCGAGGCGGTCGAGATGTCGCTCGATGAGATTCGGCAGGCTCGGAGGATGTGGCGCACTTCGAGCGTGGGCAATCACGCGAGGGACGGCGCTGAGGTGCAAGCGGTGCGGGGTGAGTTTAAGAGCGCTGTGTTGAAGGCAATCACGGTGCAGTACAAAGACGGCAAGTTTTGGTTTGGTGCGGTTCCGGGGTATGCGCTGAGAGAGTTTTTGAAAGCGGTGGGGGATGCAAAGTGGGAGACGGCAGATGATACAGTCGAGCCAACGGTGCCAACGAAGAAGGCGAAGAAGGTTGCCGCGCCGGTGACGAAGTCTAAGGGCAAGGGCAAAACTGCGAAGCGCTAGTGCGCTCAAGTTGGTGCGTTAGGGTTAATGCGCTCGCGCGGGCCATCGTTTATAAGCGATTGTGGTTAGGGTGGATGCTCCGACGCAGCAGCCACGCAAGGGTACGTGGTTCATTCATGCGAGTGAGCGAATCGCTCGCTGTTGCGACCGATTCACCGAAGCCATCGTCCGCTGCCGCGCCTTCGAGCACGCGCACGGGAGTTGCAGAAAATCCCATCGCGCTTCCGTGAAACAAGCTCACGGTCCCAGCGTGTGAGCGTCCGAGAGGAGAAGCGCCGGTGGCACCGACGGCGACATCATCGAAGCCGTCGCCGTTGAGGTCCAGATGTGCGTTTGCGCTGGTGTCAATGCCGCCGGAGTTGTCCGTCGCGGGGACGTGAAAGAGCCACGTTGGGCTGAACGTCTCACTCGTGGCCGCTCCAACGGTCGCACGAAGTCGCCAAAACACCACGGCGTTTGCCGGCAACCCGTTTGTCGGACGCACGAATGCTCCTACAGCGCGCATGCTCTCGATCACCGTCGTGCACGCGCGATCGCGGCAGAGATCGACGAGCGCGCCATCGGTGTTGTCCGGCAATTGCCAACGCAGAGTAGGACGGAGCAGAGAGACGTTTCCCAGCGAGAGCGGCAGGATGGGGCGAGGAGCTGCGCCAAGCGCGATGCATCGACCGCCCAGCAATTCGAACCCCGCGTTGCAGATGGCGGTACACGTTCCAGCAGCGCACAGGGGCGTTCCGTTTGCGGATGGGCAGACCGTCCCACAGGCACCGCAGTGGTCGATTGAGCTATGCACATCGAGACAGCCAGTGGTGCCGCAGGCCATCGTCCCGACGGGACATAGACGCGTGGCTGTTCGCACGCTGACCAGCGGTTCAACGCGTCAAGCTCGCACTCCAGCGCAGCCGTCACTCAAGACAAACACCGCGACGAGAAGCAGCGAACTTGTGGAACCGTTTGTCGTAGAGCCGTGGGTCTCCGTTAGTACGTCTCGGCAAGTGTGCACGATCTCCGTGTGATTGAACAGCGCTGTTCATTTTCGTGCGTCGTGGTTGCTGTGTCGGGGACTGAGGTGGCTAGCGACGAATCTCCGAAAAAAGGGATTCGATCGCTGTCGCACGCGAGATTGATCGCTGGCCGGCAAACGACCTGACGTGCGAATAGGTTTGAACTCGCCCTGCGGTTGCGTACCCTTTGTCCCATGAGAGTTCTCTCGTGGGTGTTCGCGTTTTGGTTGGGCATCGTGGGCGTGGGATGCTCTGAGCCGTCTGGCGGCTGTGAGCGTGACGATCAGTGCCTAAGCTCACAACGGTGTGTAGCGACCCGCTGTGTGAGCCGCGACTCCGGGACGCTCGGTGACGCGACCCTGGATGGCTCGATGGATGGCTCGCTTGTGGACTCTGGATTATGCGTGCTTCGTTGTGCGGCAAATTGTTGCGCTTCGGGGCAGCTGTGTTTGCATGACACATGCGTACCCAACCTCGGACCATGTATGTTGGCGAGCGGTGACGGCGGGGCTGAAGCCAGTGTGGACGCCGCCGGTGAGGCGGGGGTAAGCGGCGGTAATGATCGCTGCGGAAGTGACAGCTACTGCGACGGAACGCAGTGTGTACCGTACGGTGTCCCTGCGGCGCGGGTGCGAAATGAGCGGTGTACCCTTCCGCCGTTGCTGAGCGCGGTGGTTCCGGCGATACACTGTGAGTGGCTCACGCCAGGAGCGGGACACGGTCAGCCTGGAGCGGTGAATGTTAACTCAACGCCCATGGTGGCGGACTTTAACTTCGACAACGATCCCTCGACGCTACAACCCTCGCTCGCGTTTGTGGCGTTTGCTTCATACTCAGATCCCGGCTGGCTTCGCGTAATCAGCGGCGCGGACTGTTCGACTCAATTTAGCCTCACCGATGCACAGGATGGATTGCAGTTTGCGAGCCACGTTGCGATCGGCGACATTGACGGCGACGTTGATGGGCGACCCGAAATTATCGCGATTGCGTTTGGTGGTGGGCTCATTGCGTATAAGTACAACGGGATGCGGTTTGTGCGTATGTGGCGCTCAGCGGTGTGCGTTGGAGCGATGCGAACACCGGACTCCCCCGTGCCAAACAGCACCGCGGGTCCGTCTCTCTACGACCTCGATGACGATGGACGCGCTGAGATTTTATTTGGCAGCGCGGTGTATGGACAAGACGGCTGCCGAATCACCAACAGCTTGGGTCATGGGTATTTAGGGTATGCAAACGTATGGGGAAACTTCGCTGTGGTCTCAGACATTGACGGTGACTCGCGCCAAGAGCTCGTGACGGGTGATGGCTTGTACGAGTGGGACACCATGCGTCGCGACTGGACGGCGGACCCGTTGTTCACGGCGGTGGGCCGCACGCAGGGTCACATCGCGGTGGGCAACTTTGGGCGCTTCGATGAGCCCGATGGTGTTGAGCGCGCGGA
>JANNCG010001129.1:0-9957 GCA_031386385.1 Myxococcales bacterium | reverse complement strand
CCTGCAACGCCTTCAAGGCCTGCGATAGAGAGATTTTTGCTCCCTGGATAAGTAAACCGCAAAATTCCGCTCGTCTCGCTAACCTGAGCATAAACGCAGGTAAAACCCTTGGTTGACGTCCCAGCCATCGCACCGAGCCGTTCAAACAACACGTGCGGTGCGACGCCAAACAAACGCATCGTGGCTTCGATGACTGGCTGAAGAAAGCGTACCGCCGATCGTTGTGCGGCCAGATAAACACACTCTCGAATCTCTGCGGTGCCATATAAATCATAGACTATACACTGCGTCTCGGCCAGTGGCCGACCATCGATCCAACTGCCCACGAGCATGTTTGAGCGAACGGTCTCTTCTGTCTCTTGACTCAGCTCGCGCACCACGGCGTCCCAACGTTTTCGCTCTCGCAACACGTCGACAAACGATCCCAACAGCTGCGCCTTCACCCTAAAGCCATAAGTGGCTTCACGTGCTGCATCGCCCGGTCTTACCATTGCAGCGATACTACCGCTTTGAGCTTGATTCGCGACACCAATCGCGTGCAATTCGCCGTCTAGCGGACCCTTTTCAAGGTTTGTTCGAGGGGCAGAAAGTGCTCGCACTCACGTCCGCAAAAACTACCTTGAAGTGCTGAAAATGTTCATTTTTGGCAGAGATTAAGGGGTGTCGATAGACATTCGAATGCGCGATCGATACCCTTAACCAATCGCTGCTTGCAGATGGGCAGGTTGGAGTTGAATTTGAAGTTATACAGAATCGTTCGGGTCATGTGCTTTGCCGTCGTCAGCACAAACTGCAACACACCAACACCCGTCGTAGACGCTGTCAGCGGTGACGCGGTGGATGATCGGGCGGCTCCGAGCACCGACGCGCCGAGCGATGTCGTTGAGGACACCGTGGCTTTTGACACGCCCAACCCTAGCGTTGACGTGCCTAGTGATGTCCCTACCGACGAGCCGCCGATAGGCGACCCGTTAAGCTGGCGCCCCACCGCACGGGGTCCGTTTAACACCGGATATCGCCAGATCATGTTCACGTACACGCCGCGCGGGGCGGCGATGCCTCGGACGATTCCGGTGCACATCTGGTATCCCACCCGGGCCATCTCGGGACGGCACCCGACATATGCTCGATTGGTGATGGACCCAGAGTCCTTCACCGACGCTCCCCTGGCGCCGTCGGTGCATCCTGGTGGATATCCGGTGCAAATATACTCGCATGGCGATCGAGGCTTCGGCGGGACGAGCCATTTTCTGATGCGCTTTTTCGCCTCTCACGGCTGGGTAAGCGCGGCGCCCGATCACCTTGGCAACACGCTTTCCGAGCCAGTGCTCGACCCTCGTCCCTACGCGCTGTACCACCTGCGATCGCAGGATGTGAGCGCGGCGCTCGATGCCCTTACGATGCTCCCTGCTGCGGATCCGCTAGCGGGTCGCATGCAGACCCTGCGGACGGTGTTGACCGGACACTCGTTTGGGACCCACACCGTGTGGGCAAGCGCTGGGGCGACGTTTGACATCGACGCGATTCGGATGCGATGCAACGCACAAATTGGGTGCACTCCTGCGGACCTCACGGTGTTTGCGACAAGCCTCCGGGACCCGCGATTCGTCGCGGCGATCCCAATGGCAGGCTCTATCAATCGATCCCTCTTTGGCAACACCGGCCACAGCACAGTGACCATCCCGTTTCTCTCCATGAGCGGAACCGCAGACCCCGTCGGCGCCGACGGCCAGTTTGCCAGCACGGCCCCGATTCCGATGAAATGGATTGATATTCGAGGCGGGTGCCATCAGTTCTTCGCGCTGGGTTATTGCGCCGATATCCCTGACACCGAGCAAGATCCAATCGTCGGCGGTTGGGCAATGGCGTTTGCTCGAAGGCACGTGTTGATGGACAATAGTGCTTTAGTGACCACACTTCTTGACGGCTCGATGCCTGTTTCGGATCGCGTCACCCTGCGACAAAGGTAGCGAAAAAATATTTATGCTCACCGTTCATCGTCTGCCCAATCTCGCGCTCATCCGCGTGCGCAGCAATCCGCGCAAGCGGGCCGCTGGTGCACTTATGTCTGCACTCATGGCGTCCTCAGTGCTCCACGCCTGCACGACACCGGCCAATCCGAATGACGTACCGAGCTCGGACGCAAGCTCGATGACCGACGGTCCCTCGGGTCCGAGGGATGTCATTGTTCAGGGCGTGGATGTGATTTTTCCCACACCGATGGCGTACCAACCCCATGCGCCTCGCCTGCGACGGCTGACTCGACGGCAGTACACCAACAGCATTCGTGACGTGATCGGCGACTGGGTTGTGGTCCCGCGAGCGCTAGAGCCGGACACTATTTCTGAGGGCTCAAGCAGCGTGGGAGGCGGCGAGTCAAGCGTCTCTCAACGCGGAACCGAGCAGTACGAGACCGCCGCTTATGACATCGCCGAGCAGTCCCTGCGCAACCCCATGCGCCGAGCGGGGCTGGTCACGTGCACACCGAGCGCGGTGCAAGATGATCTGTGCGCGCGAACGTTTGTGCAAGCCATGGGGCGCAGGATCTGGCGCCGACCGTTAAGCGAGCAAGAGACGGTGAACCTTGTGGGCATCGCGGGTCGCGGCGCCAACGTTCTCAACGATTTTTATCGCGGGCTTGAGTATTCGTTTGCTGCGATATTGCAGGCACCCGATTTTTTGTTTCGCGCTGAGCTCGGGACGCCGCGGATGGCCGATAGACGCTATGAGCGATTTCAATTGGCCTCACGATTGTCGTATTTTTTGTGGGATGGACCGCCGGATGACGCGCTGCTCGCGAGCGCTGAGAGCGGCGCGCTGGAGGGCGCTGGGCTGAGCGCTGAGGTCGACCGGTTGTTGGCCTCTCCCAAAGCGCGTCGAGGGTTTGACGCGTTTGTGATCGACTGGCTAAGGCTTGATGATCTGGATGGAATCTCGCGGGATGCACGGCTGTTTCCGTCGTTTGCCGCAGACTTTGGTCCCTCCGCGCGCGAAGAGGTCCTTCGCACCGCAGGGATGATCGCGTTTGATCAAGACTCAGATTTTCGCGACCTGCTGACCACCCGCACGACTTGGGTTAACCGCAGGTTGGCGTCGGTGTATGGGGTGCCGTTTCCGATGCGAGACGCGCTGCCGACAGTGTTCGCACAGGTGGAGTTTTCTCCCACGCAACCCCGCCGCGGGCTGCTCGGAATGGCCGCATTTTTGCTGCTAGAAGCGCACCCCACAAACACCTCTCCCACCCTGCGCGGCAAATTTATTCGCGAGCTCATTTTATGCGAAGCCATGCCCGCTCCCCCGGTAGGCGTGAACACCGCAATTCCCGAGCCGTCTGCAACCGCGCGCACTCTGCGCGAGCGCCTTATGGCCCACCAGTCAGTCCCCTCATGTCGAGGCTGCCACTCGTTGATGGACAACATCGGACTAGGGTTTGAAAACTTCGACGCTCTCGGCCGCTTTCGTCGTGAGGACAACGGCGTGTTGATCGACGGCGCGGGAGTGTTTGACGGAGCGCCTTACGCTGATCCCGCTGCGCTGGGAGCCGCGCTTCGAGACCACTGGCAGTTTCCGCGATGCTTGACCAGCAGGGTGTATCGGCACGCGTGGGGGTATCGCGACGACGACACTCAGCGGCAAGAACTTGAGCGATTGGTGAGCCAATTTGCAGCTAACGGTTACAAGTTCAAGAGCCTGTTGCGCGCAATTGCGATGGGCGATTCGTTTAGAACGGGTTTAGCCTTTACGCCCACGCCGCTGCCACCAGAAGATGTGCGCTCCACAGATGCGAGCATCGCGGTGGATGCAGACTCGGGCAGACCCAACAGCGATAGCGGAGCCGGCCTCCCAACAGATGCCGCAGACACAGGAGTCGAGCAGTGAACAACACTAAACCTATGCGAAAGCCTCTCTCACGCCGCACGCTCCTTCGAGGGACTGTGGCTGGCGTTGGCGTCAGCGTGGCCCTTCCGTGGCTCGAAGCGCTGACAAGCTCTGTGAAGTCGGCGCACGGAGACGGGACATTTCCCAAGCGATTTGGTGTTTTCTATTTTGGCAATGGCGTGATCCCAGACCAGTGGGTTCCGGCGGTGGAGGGACCCATGTGGGCCCTGTCGCCCTTAATGACCCCGCTGATGCCCATCAAGCAGCACCTCACCGTTGTATCTGGAACGCGCGTCAACACACTCAACACCGTCCCCCACGGCTCTGGCCCCGCGGGGCTGTTCAGCGGCGACTCTCTGGGTGGCAGTGAGTTTAACCAAGGGTCTTCTTTTCGGCAGCCAACGTTTGACCAGCTCATCGCGAACGTCATCGGGGGCGAGACTCGCTTTCGATCACTCGAAACCGGAGTACAAGGTTCGGACTATGGGATCTCTCACGCGGGGCCCAACCAGCGCCTACCGATTGAGGCAAACGCCCGCTCGCTCTTCAACCGCTTGTTTGGCGTGGGATTTCGCGCACCGGGTGAGATGGGGATGGTGGACCCGCGCATCGGTCTGCGGCGCAGTGTTTTGGACGCCGTCACGGGACAAAACCGAAGCCTCGCAGCTCAGGTAAGCGCTGAAGATCGCCGACGGTTAGACGCTCACTTGTCCTCGGTGCGAACCATCGAGCAGCAGCTTGCGCGATTAGAGCAAAACCCGCCCAACCTCGCGGCGTGCATGCGCCCAGCGATGCCGCCAGAGGTCGTTCCGGACATCCTGGGTCGGCCTGACATACGGCTAAAATCGTCGCTCATGGCGGATCTTCTCGCGATGGCCCTCGCGTGCGACATGACCCGGACGTTTTTTCACAACTACAGCAACTCGGTGAACAACTTGTTGTTTCCGAATGCGACCGCCGGCCACCACCAGCTCACCCACGACGAGGGCGGAACACAGCCGCAAGTCGGCGCCATCTTGCGACTTATTATGGGAGACTTTGCCGCGCTCGTTCAGGCCCTCTCAAGACTCGACGAGGGCGGTGAGTCGGTTTTGGATCACACGCTCTTGCTGTGCACCACCGACTGCTCTCTTGGCCGCACCCACGCTCTCGATGAGTATCCGCTCTTGTTCGCTGGCGGACGCTCACACGGCCTTGTGCGCGGGACACACCTTCGCGCCCGGGGAGAAAACATCTGCAAGGTGAGCCTGTCGATTATGCAATCGATGGGACTTCGCAACGCAGAATTTGGCGTGGGTGCCGGCCGCGTCACAGAACCTCTCCCGGGGCTTTTTGCATGAATAATCACAGCGCAAATCGCTCATGGTCCGCCGCTGGTTGGCTCGCACAGCTCCGCACGCTCGCGTTGTTGGGCTCGCTCACTGCGGTGTACGCCTGCGGTCCGGGCAACACGAGTATGGACGCTTCTGTGGACGGTGCGATCCCCGACGCGGCCCCCGCAGACGTGGCGATCACCGACGGCGCCACGAGTGACGCAGCGGTGCGAGCGTGCCCGGCTCCCGCACGACGTGTCAGCTATGTGATGGCAAAAATTGGCTTCGTCCGCGAAGAGCCCATGCGAGTGGACGTCGCCGACGGATTTAATCTCGACAACCGCGTGAGCGAGCTCGGAGATTTTATGACCTGTCGTGCGGCTGACATGACATCACTCGACGGTGAGATGGGGATCGACAACCAGCTGGCAAGGTTGATTCCTCAGGTGGATATGATGACCGGCGGGGTGCTTGATGGCGCGGTGCAGACCGCGATCAACAACGGACAAATGCTCGTGGTGATCACAATGGACAGCGTGGATGACCTCTGCAACGACCCCGAGGTGATGGTGAGTGTGCAGCGGGTGGCGGGGATGCCCTTTGTGGGCAGCGATATGCTCCCCGATCCCGGGCAGACCTTTGACCTGATGCGCAGCGCGGTCATCACCCGAACCACTGGGAGAATCACCAACGGTGTGCTCGAGATCACGCCTGTCGATCTGCCCCTCCCCATCGCGATTTTGGACGCGCAGTTCATCATGAATTTTTATGGCGCTCACCTGCGGCTCAAGCTCAACAATGACGGCGACAGCAACGGAATCATTGGTGGCGGGATTAGCCTGAACGAGTTTCGCGCGTCCGTGGCGATGTTTAATATCCCTAACAATTTGCGCACCACGGTGAACAGTGCGCTGCTGTTATTTGCAGACCTTGATCGCGACAGCATGAATAAGTGTCAGAAGATCTCTGGTGCACTGCGCATCATTGGTCGCCCGGCATACGTGCTCGAGTGAGCGAGCGGGGATCTCAGCGCATCCAATCAGATTGATCGAGCACTACTTCACCTTGGGCGGACCGAGAAGCGTCGAGTGAAATAACAGCCGTGGCATTTCGCTGGAGTCCTGGCGCACAAGCCACGCAGCCAGCGTCTTAGCGTGTGCGGCGCGCTAATTGCTGAGTGAAAGCGAGGTCTCTTTCATGAAGATTTATTCAGCGGGTCTCGTCCCGTTTGTTTGGCTGCTCGGCGCGTGTGCCACGCCAACACCGCCCGCTATCGATTCTGGCTTCGATGCTACCGAAGCGAACGGAGCAGACGTACCCCATGCGCTTGATACGCCAAACGTCGATAGCCCCAATGCGACGATGGACACAGGCGTTTGCCCCGCTGGATCGCAGATGTGTGTGCCGGCAGGGTGTGTTGATCTGCAGAGCAACGTATCGCACTGCGGTGCGTGCAACAGTGCCTGCGTTTTCGCAAACGCCACCCCGCAGTGCACCAACGGGGCGTGTGGTCTCACAGCGTGCAACGCGGGATTCGCCAACTGTGATACCGAAGTCGCAACGGGGTGTGAGATCAACGTCCAAGGCAATGTCGCTCACTGTGGTGGCTGCGGAGTCCGTTGCCCGACGCGCGCAAACGCAACTCCGCTGTGTACCGGTGGGGTCTGCTCGATCACGTGCGAGCTGGGGTTCGAGTTGCTGGGAGATCGATGCGTGGTAGCGGGCGCTTTTCCTCGCCCGACAATGCCGATTTCACTGGGCGATGTGTCGCTCCTTAGGCCTACTTTGCGCTGGGAACTACCAGCAGAAACTGACGGCGCCATGGTCGATCTGTGCCTTGATCGCGCATGCACCGCGATCATCGAGACCCTTCGTGCACCAGGCGCTTCGGTGCGGCCGTCCATGGCCTTGCCAGCTCGCAGTGTGGTCTTCTGGCGCCTCCGCGCGACCGTTGGCATGAGCACCAGCACGGCCTTTAGCCCAACATGGTTGTTTCACGTCCCTGCGATCAGCAACACGGGCGACGTGGACACGAGCTCAAATCCCCATTTGGACGTCAACGGCGATGGGTATGACGATCTGGTTGTAGGTGCTCGATTTGCGGATCCAGCTGGCCGAATCAATGCTGGAACGGCGAGCGTGTACCACGGAGGCGTGAGTGGCATCTCGGCCAACCCCGCTCGGGTCCTTGAAGGGGTGACGGCGAGCGATTTTTTTGGAAATTCAGTCGCAGGTGCTGGTGATGTCAACGGGGATGGCTTTGGCGATGTGCTCATCGGGGCGTTCTTTGCGTCCCCGATGGGCGGGGCTCCCACTGGGACCGCAAGCGTGTTTCATGGCGGGCTAAACGGAGTTGCGCTGGCTCCTGCGCGGGTGTTGCTTGGTGTCGCGATGTTTGATCAGTTCGGGTACTCAGTCGCTGGTGCTGGGGACTTGAACGGCGATGGCTACGCCGACGTCGTGATCGGCGCGTACCAAGCGGCAGGCGCTGGTGGGCTGAGAGCTGGCACAGCGAGTGTGTTTCACGGGAGCGCTGGTGGAGTCTTGGGGGATTCTGCGCGGGTGTTGCAGGGTGTGGCTGCGGGAGACAGCTTTGGCTACTCAGTGGCGGGTGCCGGCGACCTCAATGGCGACGGTTTTAGTGATGTGGTCGTGGGGGCTTTTCAGGCCATCCCTGCTGCACTCGCAAGCGCGGGGACCGCGAGTGTATATTATGGAAGCGTGAGCGGAGTTCAGCTTGGCGCAACGGCGGTGCTTGAGGGTCGCGCGGCGAGTGACTACTTTGGGTACTCAGTGGCGAGCGCTGGCGACGTGAACGGCGATGGCTTCGGAGACCTCATCGTTGGCGCGTATCAGCCGTCTCCGGGCGGGCGGCTTCGCGCAGGCACTGCGAGCCTATTTCATGGCCGAGCGGACGCTCTCTCGATGCGTGCTGAGCGGGTGATTGATGGCGCCACAGCGCAGGACTTTTTTGGATTTTCAGTGGCAAGCGCGGGGGATGTCAATGGCGACGGCTTCGGCGATGTGGTCATCGGCGCGACGCGAGCGTCTCCGGGCGGCCGCGCAAACGCTGGGGCCGTGAGTGTGTATTTGGGGACGCTTAACGGCGTAGCTATGGCACCCGCGCGAGTGCTTGAAGGCAGCGCTGAGAGCGATGCATTTGGCGGTGCGGTGATGGGCGTGGGTGATTTGAACGGCGATGGATTTGCCGATCTGGTTGTCGGAGCAAATTCAGCCTCGCCCGGCGGACTTACCAACGCTGGGACCGCGACGGTTTTTCACGGCAGCCTAACGGGAATCCCTGCGCTCCCAGCGCGCGTTCTGGAAGGTGCGAGCGCCCTTGAGCAGTTCGGATTCTCCGTCGCGAGTGTCGGTGATCGACTGGGGTTACGCCGACGGATGCGAATTGCGTCGTTGTAGTAGCCGTAGTCAGACGCGCGCCAAATGTGCACACACCGCACAAGCGAGCGCGACGGAATTAATTCCGTCCAAACGGATTCGAATCCGTTTTGGGCTCACCGCACCCGGTCCACCGAGCGGTTAGCGGGTCATCCCAGGGTCGGCAAAATCTCTGGCGCCCTTCGCATCATTGGCCACGCCCCTTACGTCATTGAATGGCGCGCGATAAGGCGTAGTCTCTGAGAATGCTTCATCGCTTCTTAACAACCGGCGAAATGGTTGGGATGTTCACGCTCAGCGCAGTTCTCTCGAGCTGTAGTCGGACCGCGCTTTCAGTGCGAGAGTTCAGTCGTGACGCCAGAGTCACGAATGAGGCCAGTGTTTCGCTCGATGTCACTGTCGCGGCGGCTGATGTTGCAGACTTAGCGGCGGTTCCCCGGCCGATCCTGCCTCTCTCACTCGGAGACGTGAGCTTAAGAAGACCCACTTTGCGATGGGAATTGCCGGCTGGGGCAGACGGTGCTGTCGTTGAACTCTGTCGAGATCGAACTTGCACAATGGTGCTCGAGAGCATCCGAGCCCAAGGGACGTCCGTGAGGCCCACGGTGGCGCTGCCTGCTCGAAGCGTGGTGTTTTGGCGACTCCGCGCGACGTTTGCAATGGGCACAGGGGTGAATGTTAGCCCAACTTGGCTCTTTCACGTTCCGGCCAGGGACAACTCGCGGGACATCGACACAAGCACAGCCCCGCACCTTGATGTGAACGGTGACGGATTTGATGATTTGGTCATCGGCGCTTCGGTGGCTTCACCTAACGGCCTCCGAGCGGCCGGAACGGTAGACATCTATCACGGGAGCGCAGCGGGGGTGCTTATGACTCCGATTCGAGTCCTCGCAGGCGCGGACGCGTTCAATCAATTTGGTCACGCAGTCGCGAGTGCAGGAGATGTCAACGGAGATGGGTTTGGCGATCTTGTGGTCGGGGCCGCTAACGCCCGCAGTGCTTCGGGAGTGACTTTTGCCACAGCGCTCGTGTTTCATGGCAGCGCGGCGGGCGTCGCGGCGACTCCTTCGATCATCATCGACGGCGTAGTGTCAGGAGTTGTAGATGGCGTATCGGTGGCGAGCGTGGGGGACGTTAATAACGACGGCTTCGGCGATCTTATTGTCGGCGTTCCAAACGCTAACCCTGGGGGACGTAGTTTTGCCGGAGTCGCGACGGTCTATCTCGGAAGCCCGCTCGGGACTTTGCCAACGGCCGCGCGGATTCTTGAAGGTGTCGCAGGGGGTGACCGCTTTGGGATTTCTGTAGCGGGCGCCGGCGACTTCAACGGCGATGGATTTAGCGACCTCGTCGTGGGTGCACA
>JANNCG010001112.1:0-2713 GCA_031386385.1 Myxococcales bacterium | reverse complement strand
CACCCATGGTGCAGGTCAGTCCCATGCCCGAGCACATCATGCCTGCGGCGCAATCTGCGCCAGCGACGCTTCCGAGGGCGTTGCACGTCCCAGGGGTCCCGCCGTTGCCAGCACCGACGCAGTCTTGTCCTGCGGCGCATACTGAATCGTACGTGCTGCATGCGCCCATCGCCACGGCTCGCAAGCAGGTGCCTTGAGCCGCGCCTGGTGGAGTGAAGCAGTCAAGCCCGGCTGCACATGACGGGGGCATCGCGTTGCACTGTGCGCCAACGACGGAGCCATTTGCTCGGCAAATTCCCTGGGGAAGTCCGCGTTGCAGGGTCACGCACGTTGCGGTATCAGCGCAGGTGTGAAACGGATCGCAAGGCATCCCGTTTGCGACTGGAGTCTGCACGCAGAAGTTGTTCATGTCGCAGGTCAAGCCGGCGCCCATGCACATTCCGCCCATCGCGCAGGCTGTACCCGCAGCGCTGCCATCAGCGCGGCAGGTGCCCATCGGCGAGGTGATTGACGCGCCTACGCAAGTTGCGCCGGTGTCGCAGGCGTTGGCCAAGCGACGGGTGTCGCAGGGGCCGCCAGCGGCGACAACGGGCAGCTCTTGCACTGTGAGATCAAACGTCCCACGCTCGCCTGGCATGTTGCGCGCGCCCTGGACGGGCACGAATCCGCCAACGCCGATATAAATCGTCGATCCGCGGGTGACCTTGCGAAGTGTGACGCCGGTGGATGTGGTGCGGCGGTTGTCGCCATCAAACGCGAGGTCGTCGTCGTTGCACGCCAGAAGCGCACGCTCAAGTCCGCTCGATGGACAGCTGCTCGCGATCATGATGGTTGTGTCGAAGCTTGGCGTGGTCATCGCGTTGCTCGTCGATACACGGATGACTGCGTCTGCCGTCGCGGTGTAGGTGAACACGCGTTGGTATGCCGTCTTAAACATGCAGCCCTGAACCATCTGGATATTTGCAGTCGTTTGCAGACCGACGTTCGAGTTCATGTTCGCATTCATGTTGTCGCCAACATAGCGAAGCGTGTCGCCCATTTGCATCCCCAGCATGTTCAGGTTTTCAACCGGAACTCGCTGGCACAGTGCGCCACCATCCGCAACGTCTGCAGTGGGAGGCGTTGGGGTGTCGATCACGACGCCGCCTTCCATGCCACCGTCAGCGGCGGGTGGGGGTGGTGAACAGGCCAGTGCCGTGAGGGCGAGACAGCTACCTACTAAGAGAATTCTTCCTTGAATCATTGGAGCAAACAAAGTCCTTTCGAGACAAACGAACCAAAATGAGACGCGAAACGCGCTTTTGAACGATGACAGAGAGTTAACCTCCTACCGCGCGAAATGACAACCACTGAAGCGCGAATGTGGTCACGAAAGCTATTCCTCGGTACTGTCTGAGCGTTATGGGTCCTAAGCGCAAAATTCAGTGGTTTTTTCCAATCGCACTGGCCGCAGCAGCGAGTAGTTTTTCCTCCATTGGGGAGAGTGTTCCGCTCGCGATCAACGTGCAGACGGCCACGTTGCCCAATGGGTTAAGGGTGGTCCTGTCCCCAGACGAGAGTAGTCCGACGGTCGCTATCGCCGTCTATTACAACGTGGGCTCGCGGGACGAAGAGCAACATCGCTCAGGATTTGCACACTTATTCGAGCACATGATGTTTGAGGGGAGCGCCAACGCTCCCAAAGGGCTCTTCGATCGCCTAATGGACCGAAACGGAAACTCCGACGCCAACGGGACCACAAGCGAAGACCGCACCAACTACTACGAGACCCTCCCTTCGAACGCTCTGGCCATAGGCCTGTGGCTTGAGGCAGACCGAATGCGCGCGCTGAATGTCACGCAAGAGGCCTTCGAGAACCAGCGGGCCGTGGTGCTTGAAGAGCGTCGTCAGAGTTATGAAAACCAAGCTTACGGCATGGCCATGCTTCGGCGCGAGGCCTTGGCCTACGGACCGTACTATCCGTACGCTCACACCGCGATCGGTGAGCCGGAGGATTTAAACAGCGCGACTTTTGATGAAGTGCGTGCCTTTCACCAGCGATATTACGTCCCAAACAACGCGGTTCTCTCGATTGCGGGGAGCATGAATGCAACCTCAACGATGGCGCTTATTCGGCAGTACTGGAGCGCGGTGCCACAGGGTGCCACCCCGACGCGACCAGCTATGACGAGCACCACTCCCGCGCCCATCGCGCAGACCATCACCGAGACGATGACCGATCCGCTCGCGACGTTACCTGGGCAGTGGGTGGTATATCGGGTTCCTCCCCGGAGGCACCCGGATGTGTACGCGCTTGAGCTACTCGCGGCCATTTTGGGCGAAGGCGAGAGTTCACGGTTGTACCGCTCGCTGGTGCGAGAGCGTGAAGTGGCGAGCACGATAGAGGTCGATGCAGACGTCCGTCGGGGTGAAGGGCTGCTCGCATTATGGACCATCGCTGCTGAGGGAAAAACCACTGAAAATCTTCTCGCGGGCACCGACGCTGTGTTGCAGAGCGTGCGCGACCAAGGCGTGACTGAAGACGAGCTCGCTGCGGCAAAAAATCGTTATCGCTCCCAGTACTTGTTTGGGCTCGAGTCCAACGCTGTTCGCGCGCGGACCATCGCCGAGCACTATCTCTACGACGGAGATCCAACGCTGATTCGCACGGAGCTTGATCGGTACCTCGCGGTGACCGTCGAGCAAGTGAGAGCGGTGGCACGGACGTACTTAG
>JANNCG010000934.1:0-5851 GCA_031386385.1 Myxococcales bacterium | reverse complement strand
TGCGTCGCACCTGCTCCAGCGAGAGGCTGGCGAAGCAGCCGAAGCACTGCGGACAGTGCGAGTAGAAGCGCGCGTCCTCCAGCTCCAGCCGGAAGTGCGTCACCAGCGTTGCTAGCACCTCCACCGGTTCGGCGTTCATCTCCAGCTGCATCATGAGCTGATCGCCGTCGAGAGTGAGAAGGAGCCGTCGCGTTCCGACGGGACCTAAGCGTTGCTCAGACAGCGGAGTGCGCGCCCTCACTTCGACGGTCACCGCCAATTGCTGAACTATGAACAACAGCGCCACGGACAACCAGACCGGCGGCAACACCAGCTCCATCGCGCGCTTCCACCAGCGAATCGATTGGCGAAACACAAGCACGCTTAACGCCGCGTACAATCCAATGATGGACACCTCACCAACAAACCACTTCGCTGGCTTGGGCAAAGCAACGGGGCTCACGAGCGCTAGCACAGCGACCCAGGTAGCAATGATGGCGCCGAGGCCCGCGGCCACCAGCGTCCAGCGACGGCGCGCAGCGTGAACGACTCGCAGTGTCCCGCACGCCTGCCAGGTGGGCGCCTTGGGCGTCTCTCGATAGGCAGTCAACACGGAGTCAGATCCGGCTGGGCCTTTGTCTGGTGCGTCCTCTCCTGACGATTGCGCGATCTCAATGAGCCACTCTTCCGCGCCCCACGGCTTCACCAGCTGCGCCGATGGAACCTCAATGCGCCACTCGCTAGGGTTTCGCGTGCTCTCTGATAACTCGACAAATGGCGGCAGTGCCACGCCCACACTCGTCAGCCGCATCTGCACCAACGACGCGCGTTTGGGCCCTGAAAACAAAACGATATCGTCGGTCCGCAGCACAACCAACCGACCCTCCGTTGCGTTGCTTGTCTTGAAGACATCAATCGAGACAAAGCTCATCGCGGCATCGCCATCCACTCAAGTGTGGCGCAGTTCAAAGGTCTGTGCAATCTACCTCGAAGCAATGCTCCAGCCAAACCGCTGATTCAGGGTCGTACCTGCGAGCATGCGGACAGGAAGGGGTGAGACGGGAGCACCTCCGTGAAACAACCATGCACGTCCTGCCTGCAAAATTGCAGCATTATGTGCGAGCGGAGCGGTCACAATGAAGTCCGCATACGTGTCGTGATTCACATCCCCAACGGACGTAACGACGAACCCTAGTTGGTCGCACCCCTGTGTACTCTGGTACGTAAAGCTCGGCTGTCTTGGCAGTCCGGACCGAGCAGCAAGAAAGACCGAAACCGCACCGACTTGACAGCTCCCGACAGCACCGGCGTCTTCGGCGCTCGCACCACCGTCGTCACCGACTCCTCCGTCGGGATCAGCGATCCCGCCTAGGGTCCCGGGACTGCTGATCGCGATGTCATCGAAGCCATCGCCGTTGAGATCTCCGAGACCTGCGACGTCCCAACCAAACAATCGCGTGTTCGCAGGGCCCTCTAGCGCAGTTGAGGGCACCAAAAAGTTGGCGTTCTCGTTTCCCAAAAAGACGCCCACGCGCCCGTTGCCCGCTCGCGGATCGCCTATCGCCAGGTCGGCAAAGCCGTCGCCGTTGATGTCTCCCAAACCCGCCGCCGAGAGAGCACTGCTCATGGGCGAAAACAATACGGGTCGATTGTGTTCTCTCCCAAGCCAGCCGACATCGCCGCCAAACAGGGTCGCCCGGACAGCGTCGTCCCGCTCATCATTGGCGACCAAAAAATCTGCATGATCGTCGAAGTCGACATCCGCAACCGGAGCCAACATCCGCACCTCATCTGTTGCTCGAGGCCGACGATTGGCGGCAAATCCGCCGGCGAGCAGTCCGGTGCCTGAGCCCAAATAGAGCGTCACCGCGTTGTCTGAGAGCGCCACTACGTCCGCATATCCGTCCGCGTTAACATCGCCGGCGCCGGCGACGACGTATCCAAAGCGCTGGGTATTCGCTAGCGGCTGTAGGTCTCCAGCAAACGTCGCTGACAGTCCACGCGCGCTCCCAAGATAGATAAACGCCCTCCCCGTAGCGCCCGGAGCATCGCCACCCAACAGCGCCCTTGAAGCACCAACAATCACATCGCTGTATCCATCACCGTTGACATCGCCGGCATTGGCCACAGAGATGGCAAAGCCGTCCCCCGCACTCGCTGACCTTAGGGTGACCACCGGCTCAATCGATAGTCCGTCGTTGCCCCCTTCGTACACCTCGACAAATCCCTGCTGTTCAACGGGACCACCGGAGGCGATAGCGACATCGGCAAACCCGTCACAGTTCACATCCATCATCGCGCCAACAACCGACGGAATCGCAGCGTTTTCTGCGCCAACGAAGAACTCCCATACAGCGCTCGATTGCGCAGATTCAACCCCATCCCGCTGCCCCCACACGCGCCAAAAATACACGCCGGGGTCGAGCGTGTTGGTGACAATCGCTGACGAGGTCCCCTCAAACTGCTGCACGAGCGCGCGACACTCTCTATCACGACAAAGTTGTACTCGCGCACGCGTTGCGTCGGGACCAACCTCCCACCTTAGTCGCGGATGGTGTGAGCTCACTCGCGATGCAGTCAATGGTGCAATGGGCCTCCCTGGCCGAGGCGGGGCGCGACGTTGACATTCTCCCGTCGGATCGCACGTCAACCCAGCTGGACACTCGCCACACGAGCGGCCGCAGCGGGGGTCAACACCGCACCGCCGACCCACACATTGCGGCACACAGTTTGGGACATCTGGATTCGGTCGATCCAACACGCTGGCGTCCGCAAACACGAGCGGTCGCCCACACCCACCTCCGCAACCGCCTCCGCCTCCACCACCTCCACCACATCCTCCACTTGGCGGACACATGGCGCCACCTCGCCCCGAGGATCCACAACCGGTCCCGCCACCACACCAACATGGCGAGCAATAATTCAGGCATCCACTCATCAGAAAGACGATCACCCACAGGCCAATGCGGCCGTACCGACGCTCCCAATTCTTCATGCCGACCTCCAAAAAACAGTATTTATGAAAAAGTACACAAATACTATCAGTGTTTGAACGTCGTGTCAGTCCTTTTTTTCCACTCTTTTGAAGGTCAGGCCCGAAGCTCTGCGAGGATAGCGGTGGCCGTGGTTGCGCCTGGGTCCTCGCCCTTCGCGAGCGTCTCAACCATCGGGATCGCGTAAGTTTTGTGTGCAATCAACCATGCCAACGCAGGTTTGCGGCTCTTCGGAGTCCCGACCAAGTCCACCATCATCGCCACCACGCTCGGCGCTTGGATGGCACCAAACGTGTTGATGATTCGAGCACGCTCACCTGCGGTCTTCAGCACTGAAACTCGCGTAGCGTAGTGATCCACAAGCTCAAGGCCGCCCAAAAATACCAAGCGGGCGTCAAAGTACTTGCGTGCACCGCCAGAGTTTTTGGCTTCTTGCGCGATGATCTTTCGCACGTAAGCCGGATCGTCCACCACATGTGCGACGCCGCGAATATCCAAGCCTTCTACGATGGGCATCAAGCTGCGCGACGCCCCCGCTGCGCCGTAAAGCAAGATGTCGAGTGTGCGAAGAGCCGCGTCAAAATTCGGTGCCACCTTCGGCGCCACTGGCAATGGAAGCTCGAGCTTGCTCGCGCGCGCCCAACGCACAAACACCTGCTCAACACGCTCGCGCAAATGAGCGTAAACATTCGGCCTCACGCGAAGGAGCAAAAATCCCAGCTGATAGATCAAGAAATCCGAAAACCGTGGGGCCTCCTCAAGCGATTGCATCGCGCTCACGATCCACTCAGCGACGTGCTCGGGGCCGTGAAAAGCCTCGAGAATAAACGCGGCAAGCTGTGGCGCAAACGACGGAGAGCTTCGTCGCATCACGCCAGCGATCAACTCGCGCCCTTCGTCCAACTCGATAGGCTCTGAGCGAGCGAGGACTGCGTCGGCTTCGGGCGTCCAGCGGTGCTGCCATACCTGCTCAGAGCCAACGGCACGCGCGAGCCGAATGGCGGTCTGTCGGGGGATCTCGAGACGCTCGTTTAACGGGGTCACCTCGAGGATCATCGCCTTCGCCGAAGCCGCAGGATCGGCGTCGTCGGGGTGTCCATCGAGCAGCCAACGTACGTGCGGAAACCCAAGCGCAAACGCCACATCGTCGCTCTCACTAAAGGCGAATCCCGCACGAAGATACCGCGCGCCGTAAGCGTTCATACCGTGGTCAAACGCCGCGGTTGAGCGCACCAACGGCGGAGCCACGGTGCTTGACCGAGCCTTTTTTACGACAGCCACTTGGTCACGCTCATGTGCACGAACTGTGGAATTCCATAGTCAGGATACTGCGCAATCACTCTTGCTGCGATCGCCTCTTTGCCTCCACCGGCTTCAAACGCCGCCGTGAATTTTTGCAGATACTCTTCTGTCTGCGCAAACAACTCCCGACCCGCAGGTCTCCCATGCCCAGGAAAAATCCTCGCAGCCTCTGGGTACCGCTTCACGCAATCTTCGATCGCGGCGTGCCACTGTGGCACTTTCATCTCACCCATCCACGCGTGCTCTTGGTTGTACGCGAGATCACCGACAAACAACGCTGCGCCCTTCGCAAACCACGCGACGGTGTCATGTAGCCCCTCGGCGGGACCAAAGCTGTGAACCGCCACAACCTCTCCGTCGATCCGCAGCTCGCTACCCTCGAGCGCGTCAGGGATCACGGGAGTTGTCGGCAATACGTCGGGATAGTGTGGCGCCCAAAACGCGCGTTTTGCCGCAAATGTGCTCGCAATATCATCTATGACTTCTCGCGTCGCGAGCACTCGCGCCCCCGGGTTTTGCTGCAAGATCGCCGCGAGGCCAAAGTAGTGGTCGGGGTGTCCGTGTGTGATCAATATCCGTCGCAGCGGCGGATGGTTTGCCGCAATGAGCGCGCCTATCTCCGCAGCCTCGGCGGGCAAAAATTGTGCATCGATGAGCAAGCTCTCCGTTGGGCCGCAGAGCAGATGCGAGTTTGCACACAGCCCGTGGGCCGACGCAGCAAACGTGTGGATGCGAAACGAGCCTAAAGCGTCACTGACCGACTTAGTGATCATAAGCTCTGGAGCCTGCCATAAAACGCTCAGCCCGTTGGTCCTAAGTGGACTCAATCACCGAAAACTACAAGAGAAACTAACTTTCATTCAGTTGTATGAATTATTCATCAATCATGATAACTTGTCCGTCCATTTCGATCCTTGCGTCTGTCAGAACGACGCGAATGCCCGGTGCTCAAACACTCTCCAATCTAAGGACCTTTCACGAATGAACCTTTTACTTAAAACTCTCTGTACCGCGACAATCGCGACGCTGGCGGCCTGCGGAAATCCGCTCGTTGGCGGGCCAGCGACGGTGGACGTTCCGAATGGCATGGACGCGGCGGGAGATCGACCGAGCCCTTCGGATCGCATCAACCCAACGGACATCACAACCCCGACGGACAATCCGACGCCAACGGACAACCCAACTCCGATCGACAGTCCAACAGCCGTTGACAGCGGGCCGAGCTGCAATGCGCCGATGCTTGTGTGCAACGGCGTCTGTGTTGATACTCAGACGAGCACCATGAACTGTGGGCAGTGTGGGAGCGCTTGTGCAGTGGGCCAAGTTTGCTCCATGGGCGCCTGCATGGCTGGCTGCGTAAGACCCGAGGTTGCATGTGGCGTCGGAGCGATGTCTCGGTGTGCAAATTTGCAGACAGATACCGCAAACTGCGGGATGTGCGGGACTGCTTGCGGCATCGGCCAAGTATGCAACTCAGGGGCGTGCGGTTGTCCCCGAGGGACCACCATGTGCGGAGCCGCGTGCGTTGACACTCAAACGGACTCAACCAACTGCGGCGCGTGTGGGACCAGCTGCCC
>JANNCG010001005.1:0-1949 GCA_031386385.1 Myxococcales bacterium | reverse complement strand
AGCAGCATGTTGATGGACCAACGCCCCGTGGATGTCCTTGATCCCGTGACGTTGGACGTTGCACAGATCGACGTGAATATTCCCATGCAAGCATGCGCGCTGGTGGTCCCGCCGGTGGCCTTTGGTGCCGTGGGTCGCGGCTCGCGCCCAGTGTACATGTTCACCGATGCGACGGGATACGCCATCGGGACGCACGTGATCCGCGACGGCGCAGAGAACGTCTGGATCCAGCGGATCTCGCAAGCCGGAACCGCCACTGCGTCGGGCAACATCTCTAACCTCCCCATGGGTCGACGCGCCCGTGGGGGATCGTCTGTCCGCGAGGGGATGTTTTTGCTTACCCCGTGGTCGCAAGACGAGGGGGCAAACGAGCTGATTTATTTTAAGCGAACGCTCGATAATTTTTTTGAGTTTCCTGGAAGCACTCAACGCGTGACCATAACGGGTGTGCACCGAGACCCGCAAGTCGCAGTCACACTTCGCGGCCAAATGATCAGCTGGAAGACGCTCAACGGCGCGCGATCCGAGCTCACCGCTGCGGGCATCGCGAGCAACGTCGTGGGCGCGGTTCGCACGCTCACAGACCCAGACGAAGACGTCGGATCTTTTCGCTTGGTGGCCAGCAACATCGCCGGTGCCAACGCGGTTGTGTATCGGGACAACTCCATGGCGACACCCCGGGTACGATATCGCGCGTTGCTCGAAAACGGCTCACCCAACGGTGCCTTGGTGGACGTCGCAGCGGGCCCAGATTTGGGCGACGTCGTGGACGCCGCGATGGATGACTTTGGCACGACGTGGGTCGTCTGGATGCAATCCAACGCACTAAGAATGCGGCGAATCGCGGCACCATCTGTTCTCGGCGATGGCGGCGCCGATGCCGGTGCGGCAGGTGCTGGCCCGGTGATCAACATCGCAAACACCACTCAAGGAGCCGACCCCGCGATCGCGATGGATGGCGCAAACCTCGTGGTCGCCTTTCGTGACCTGTCCGCAATGCCCGCCACCATCGTGCTCATGCGCTTGCTCGCCGACGGAACCCAACGCGACCGATCCGCCCTCGCAGGGTGCGTCACTGGCGGTAGACTCGCGGTAAGCACACAAGCCAACAGCTACGGAGTGGGGTGGGTCGACGATCTCGAAACAGGCGCCGTGGCCCGAGTCGGATCCGCCCGCTGTAGGTAGGTTGCGCACATTTCGTACAAACACTTGGTACGCAATCGTTTCAGGGTGGGGTCACCCATTGCGGAGCACAGTGGACTTTACCGCTTATTTCCCTAGGGCTCAGACTCAGGTATGCTCTGTGCAGAATCACTTTAGTTCACGTGTTGCTTTGAAGCTTCAATAGTTCAAGTCGTTGAAAGGTTTGTTGTCCATGGTCGGCAAAGTACAAGAGCACAAGATGTCGCTCGCCGCGCTCGCGGGTCGGTTTGCTATCGCGATCGCCACTGTTGCAACCGCAGGCTGCACCGCTGCTGTGCCCGATGAGCCTGATGCTCAAAGTGACGCTGAGCACGTTGCGGCAAACGTCGGGCAACCCGGCACCGCCAACACGTTAAATACTGCAAATTCTCAAGCGAACACAGTATTGAATAACGCCGAGCGGATCCAACCCGAGAGGCACGTCGGCACGCAGCCAGGCTCGAGTCCCTTTCGTGAAGAGCCAGTGATTGTCGCTCTGCCCGACACCTGCGACGACCACGACCTTGATGGATTCGGAGTGAACTGTGCGCGCGGCGTGGACTGCAACGACAACGATCGCACGGTGACCAACCAGTGTTATCAGTGTGCGATTCCAGGCACAAACTGCGCGTGCACCGAAGAAGGTGCAGTCGATGCATGCAACGTTGAGACAGACAGCAATCAGCTCACGGCTGAAGGCGTCTGCCACTCAGGGACGCGCATGTGTCACGCGGGTCAGTGGCAACGATGTCTTCCCAACGCGTTTA
>JANNCG010001002.1:0-12684 GCA_031386385.1 Myxococcales bacterium | reverse complement strand
CCTGCACCACGCCGCAGAGGGGCTCTCGCTGCCCGCTCTGCGTGAAGGTGTGGACTTGCTTCTCGCTCGATGGCAGCCGTTGTGCGAGATCGCTCCCATGCTGGGACAACGCTCGGCGTTTGCGTTTAAAGCCTACGCGCAAGTGCTGGCTGAGATCGCAGAGACAAAGGCCCGCTGTGTGGTTCCTGCCTCTGCGGGAGGGCGACATGTCGCGCCGTTTGATTGGCTGAATCATTTTTCGCATCCGGTCCCGATGAGCCGATTTTTGCGTGATATTCAGCAGCGAATGCCGGCTGTCCGTGCATACCCTGGCCTGCCCGGTGCGCGCTATGTCGTCACGAGCGATGGCGTACAATTCGAGCCCCGTGGCGCACGTCACCTAGTCCATGTTGACGAGAGCAACGAGGTCACGCCCCCGCCCGATCAGTGGCGTCCTGTACACGTTCCGGAGGTCGCGGACTTCAACGGATGGAACTACTCGACCGCACACGCCCGCGAGACGGTCAAAACATGGATCCATAACACCCTTGCCCCGGCCATGAACGAGCGCTTCTCGACCATGCACCGCAGCGGTCCGGTGCGCTTGCTGGTCCAAGCTTGCTTTGAGAACGTGACCGACTCGTACACGCTTGATTTCAGTACACCCACCGTGAGGGTGCACCATGAGTACGAACCCTATTGGGACGCGCTTAATGTGATCTCGGGCTCTTCACTTTGTGCGATTATTGAAGGTCGTGCGTGCTGGGGAGATGTGCTTTTAGCAGGCAATTTGCGCGCTTTTTCTCGCATGTACACCGTGGATGAGACGGACCTTCATCCCACCCCCTTCGGGGTCACTTTTCTCTACTATGGTCTGTCATACCAAGACAGCTTCACGCGCTACATCCACCGGCAGTTAGAGGATTGAATCTCGCGATGTCACACTAAGCGTGGACAGTCTCGCCCAAGTACGCGCCCTTCACCCGGTCATCATCGCGCAGATCTTTGGCCAGACCACTCAGCACAAGTTCGCCCGTCACTAACACGTAGGCGCGTTGCGCGGCCGCAAGCGCACGGCGCGTGTTTTGCTCAACCAACAAGACGGTCATCCCGCCACGGCGGATCGTCTCGATCCCTTCAAAAATCTGGTCGACCAACACTGGAGCAATACCAAGTGAAGGCTCATCGAGCATGAGTAATTTGGGACCGCTCATGAGCGCCCGAGCGATCGCGAGCATCTGTTGTTCGCCTCCAGAGAGCGTCCCACCCAGCTGTTTCATGCGCTCACCCAAGCGGGGAAAAAGCTTCACCGCAGACTCTATTCTCTCTGCAATTTTGCGAGCATCTGACTCGGTGTACGCACCCAAATCCAGGTTTTCTCGCACCGTGAGGTTGGGAAAAATCGCGCGCCCCTCGGGTGCCAAGGCCATCCCTAAAGACGGCAACTCGTGCGCCGCTCGGTTGGCAATACTGCGACCATCAAAAGAGATCTCTCCGGTCTTCCACGGAAGCAACCGCGCGATGGCCTTGAGCGTGCTGGTCTTGCCTGCACCATTGGCACCGATGAGGGCGACTAACTCTCCTTTGCGCACCTCAAGTGAGATGCCTTTGACCGCACGAATCCCACCGTAATTCACACGCAGATCGTCCACTTTTAACAGCGGAACGCTGTCCGGTGCGGGCTCACTCACCTCGTCTTCACCTGCAGTCACAACCGGCGCAGCATCGCCCTTGCCAAGATAGGCCTCAAGGACCTTGGGGTGGGACTGAATTTGCTCAGCAACCCCGTGTGCGATGGTCTCGCCACGGTCCATCACATGGATGAGCTCGCACACGTTCATCACAACTTGCATGTTGTGTTCGACCAACACAACGGTGAGCTTAAACTCATCGCGCAAGCCGCGAATTTGCTCTTTTAGTACCTGCGACTCGCTGCTGTTCATACCCGCCGCGGGCTCATCCAAAAGCAACATTTGCGGCGACAGCATCATGGCGCGCGCGATCTCTAAGCGCCGCTGGTCTCCGTAGGAGAGCGAGTTGCTCTGGTCGTTTTTGAGCCCATCGAGCTTAAATAAAGTGAGTAGCTGTTCAGCTTTTTCGCGCTGAGCTTTCTCGTCTTCATAGTACCGCTGGCTGCGAAAAAACGTGTCACTCAAGCTCGCCTTCGCGGTGCGGTGACCGGCGACCAAGACGTTTTCAAGCACCGTCATTGAGTTAAACAGCCTGATGTTTTGAAACGTGCGCGCGATCCCGAGGTCAGCCACTTTAAAAGCGGGCAAACCGTCGATGGGGTTTCCGTTGAAGTGAATGCTGCCAGAGGTGGGAGTGTAGACACCCGAAACACAGTTGAAAACGGTGGTTTTTCCCGCTCCGTTCGGGCCAATCAACCCAAAGATACACCCCTGAGGAACATCAAAACTCACGCTGTTGACCGCACGCAAACCGCCAAACTGCATCACAACGTCTTTAAGCGATAAAACCGCTTTGCCACTCTCAGCACTCATTGCCCGCCGTTATATCACTAGTTGCGTGGCACAAGCACCGCCGCACAGCCACCGCAAGACAGCACATACCGAATCGCGCCCGTTGGAGCGCTCATGAGCGTGCAAAATGAGCCGTCGTTTAAGCGAACGATCCCGTTAAAACACTCGCTCACCTGCCCCATCACCTCCACCGACAGCCCGCACAGACTGGGCCGCTCAATCCGCAGCTGGGACAGCGAGAGCCCCTCGGGCGTGCAAAGCGCCCCGGGGCAAGACTCAATCGGAATCCCCAAGCACCGCACACACCCAAGCGCACGCGAGAAATCACACGTCCGGTTGCCTTCAAGCTCATACGTGCACCGCCCTGCGATACAGCTCCAACGCATGTCGTTAAACGGCTGATCGACCGGCATCCGACCCGCACAATCTCCCGCCATCGCGCACTCAAAATGCCCCGCCTCACCCCCGACCCAACCATCACTCAACACACTCCTGACGTCCCGGTGCATCAGCGCAACATCGGACCGCGCGACCGTATCCGTCATCACCGTCACGTCACCCAACGAGCCATCGGTCATGGACGTCGTGTCCGCCATGGTCGTTGCATCCGTCACGTCTAGCGCAGACATTGCGCCAGAGGTTGAACAGCCTGCGTTTGCACCGACAAATATCACTCGTGCGAGAAGCTCACGTGTGCGTTGATTTGCGAAACATCTTCTCACCGTTGCAACGTATCCTACCCGTTGCGCCATGCTCTGTATCCGTCAATCCACGCTGGCAAGTTCACTTGCAGCCCTTTCGCCTCAGCGATCTGCGCGTCGCATGGGCCGTAAAGACCGTGCGAATCAGCTGGTATTTTTGACCCTCGTGTCTCTGGGAGGCTGTGGTCAAAAGCGAAGCACCCATGCAGACGTGTTGACCCAGGACCGCCCCACTGCCACAACCGTTCGACGGAGCCGTCCCGTCATCACAGTGCAGTCAGTCGATCCTCGCTTTGACACCGCTGCGGTGTTGTTTGCAGGCATTGAGATGCAGGTGTCTGGTGAGCCGTTTGCTCAATCCATGGGACGCTTGCTCAACGGCTATGATCGCAACCTCGCGATCACCGATCAGTATCAACCACAGAGCGATCAGCCTGCACGCACCGACAGCACTGGATACGCGGCGGCGGTGGAGTCTTACGAGTACTCAAGACAGCCGATGAACAACCTGGCGTTTGAGTCTTCTGCTGGAATTTCACTCGCGTTTTCTCCCACGTTAAGCGGCCGTGCCCTCACGGGTCGCGACGCCCACGATGCCCTCCGCGCGTTGATTCAACGAAGCGCCATCGCGACGCACGCAGGGGTGCGAGTGCCCGCCGGGAGCGCACCTCGGGGGTATGTCACGGTTCCGGCGCCGAGAGACAATCCGCTCAACACGCTGGGCTTCGGTGGGATCTGGCCAACCTCTGTGCCTTTTGTTTCGTTCGACCCCACCATTCGTCCATCCAACAACTCCACACGCGGGTGCACCATCGTGGGCGGCTATGGCGCAACTGCCGGACAAAGCGCCACCGTCGGTGACTACGAGTGCGGCTTTAGCTCACTGCAACTTCCTTCGCGTTTTGGCCAGAGCGTCCGTGAGCTAGGCCCCGAAGAGACCGGCCTGGCGCTGTGGAAGTACGGACTGTGGATTATTAACTATTTGCAATCTTTTCACGACTCAGCCGGACACCCCATTGAGAGCGTTTTAGCGGCTGATTTGCCGCATGTTGGCAGCGAGAACAACTCCCTCATAGCCAACCCATCAAGCCCACCGAACACCCCGGGAATCTTTCTCGGCTCAAGTGACATCGAAGGCTTTCAAGGCGCCTTGCTGATCGCGAGCACCGTGGCTCAGACCGAGGTCATCCTTCAGCACACGCTGACAACGGACGGGCGCACACTCAACCCGTTTGCGACCTTAAGCGAAGTGCTGGCCTACAACGATCAGTCCCCTCCACGCTGGATGCCCTCTCGGGTGGCCGTCGATGAGATTGAGGACACCGAGGCTACCTTCGCGCGAGTGACCGGCTATCGGGTGGCTCGCAACGCGACAGAGCCCACGCTGAGCGCACAGCTCGCGCTGCTTGGAGGGTTCGCGACATTGTGGCCGCTGGTGGATCCGCAAAATCAAGAGATCGGCAACGCCCCCACCTGCCGCGCATACTTCGACGGAGAGCCATTTTCTCGCGAAAATCCCAGTCAATACTGGCTCGCGGGCCTGCGTTGGGCGCTGGTCACGCTTGAGACGATGTACGGGCCAGACAGCTCGGTGTATCTGCCTCTGGTGCAAGCAGGGAGCATCCCAGTGAGGCCGCTGAGCAATGACGAGCTGACGCAAGTGATTGTGACCCTTCGCCGAACGCGGCGCTCGATCTCAGGACGGCTCACCCTGTACGGAGACGCGACGCCGGACGCGCTTGTGACACGAACGGCGCTTGATACGCCCGCGCCCTTTCGAGCTTCGTCCGTGAGCGTCCGGCTGACACGTCGACTGCTCGCGCATGCAGAGAAGCTATTGTCCGAGCGCACCCGCCCTGATGGAACCGTCTTGGACAGCGCACGGGTGCCTGAGACCACTTTGGACGGATATCTGGTGACGGTGCGCGGGCTGCTCGAGAGCTATCTCGCGACGGGACAGACTCCGTATCGCGAACGAGCACGGCGCGTGTGGACGAAGCTAGATTTGCTTTTTTATTCTGAAAATTTGCAGCTATTTCTCGGACACACGGACATCACGGACCAGCAGGCGGGGCTGTGGACCCCTGCGCGGTGGGCGCATTTTACCAGCGCGGTTCGTGAGCTGTATCGACTCGTCGCGAGCGCTCCGGGTGAGCAGTTGTTCGCCGAGAGGCTGCTGTCTCAGTGGACTCGGATGAGCAAGCTTGTGCTCAACGGGTGGGACGACCGCAATCGCAACGAGACGATCGAGTGGCCGCAAGAGTGTATCAACGTGGTGAACGGTGTCCCTCGCGGGGGGCTTCAGCTTGCTGAACGTGCGCTCACCGGAGAGCTCGGAGCGCGCGGCGATCAGCCAACGAGTGATCGAGATCACGATTGTGTTCCAGAGATTGACGATGTGTTTTTGCCGGCTTCTTTGGCGGCGACGCTGCGACTTTCGCTACCCTCTGCAGCCCGAACCGGGACAACCGCGAGGCGCGATCTGTGAGCCAAATTGCTTATCGATACGCCATCGGATGTGCCTTTGCTGCGCTCTCGCTCACCTGCGAAACACGCACCACGGTGCAAGCTACAAGCACGCTCACCGACACGCCTCGCGCAACATCAGACGCCACGCGTACGCGAGCCTCATCGTCCTTCTCACATGCAGCGACCCTCGCGTTAAGTGAAGACCAACAGCTGCTTGTGACAGTGCGCCCCGACGAAGACGCGGTCGCGATCTACTCGCTGCAAACGCACCAGCAGCAAACGTTGCAGCTCTCGCCGGTGCCCACAACCTTTGGCGAGGCTCCGTATGTCGCGACGGATTATCCTAGATCCGTAGCGCTCTCGACCGATGCCTCTCGCGCGTGGATTGCCTGTGAAAGATCTGGCGAAGTGGTTCTCATTGACCCTCGTCGGGGCACGATTATCACCCGCCGAAGGGTGTGTGCGAGGCCCATCTCTGTGGCAGTGGACTCTGTGGGCTCGCAGGTTGTCGTGACATGCGCAGCAGATGACGTGGTGGTCGCACTCGACGGGGACACACTGCTCGAGCGTGGTCGCGTCGCGGTGGGACCGATGCCTTGGGCGTTGGTCGTTGATGCAGACAGAGCCAGAGCGCACATCACGCATTTGCATGGCCCCGGGGTTAGCACTCTGCAGTTGAGACCCACGTTCAGCTGGCGCTCAAGCACTGAGATACAAGAGGTCGCGCCGCGAGGACATCGCACGCTTTCTCATGGAAAAACTCGCTCATTCTACGATTTGAATGTGCATCCCCAGACCCACGCGCTGTGGGTTGTGCATGAGCTTCACGGCGACGACACGCCGCAGCCAGAGCTGGACTTTGAGAGCACGGTGTTTCCGGCGGTGAGTATTGTGGATGAGAACTCGGTCACCACCCTGAGCACGGACTCACGACTCGCCGGAGTCGATGGAGCCTTTGGCGACGTAATCTCTGGCCCAAGGCACCTGAGCTTTACGCACAATGGACGCTACGCATACGTTGTCGCCCAGGGCAGCGAAGATATTTTGGTGATCGATACGCCCACCCGTGTTGAGCACTCACTCACGCGCCCCATGCCCGGTCACTGGCCACAAGGGATGGTCTGGACCGCTGATGAGCAACACGCTTACGTTGATCTTCGCAACACGCGAAATATCGCTGAAATTGCAGCTCCGGCGAGTGGTGATGTGCGGCACGTGCTCCAAGTCTTGCCCCAGACCATTGAGCCCGCGACACCGGACCCGATGCCCGAACCGCTGAGGTTAGGGCAGCGCGTGTTTTTCACCGCCAACGACGTTGAGATCCCTGTGACGACCAACCACTGGATGAGCTGCGCGAGCTGTCACCCCGAGGGCACCAGCAACAAGATCACTTGGAGCTTCACTCAAGGTCCGCGCAACACGCCCTCCAACGCGGGCGCGGTCTATGGCTTTCTCTTTGCGACCGCAGACCGAAACACGCTTACGCAGTACTGGAAGACCATCGTGATTGAGCAGGGCGGACACTTCTCAGACGACGATCAAATCTTGGCGCCGTACCTTCACGCGGTCGCGGGTTATGTCCAGCGCGCGATCCCAGCGCCTCCACCTCCCACGACTGATCCGGCACAGGTTGCGCGAGGACGCGAGGTGTTTTCGCGGCCTGCAACACAGTGTTTGCGCTGCCATCACGGGGACTCTTACTCGGACTCTGGCGAGGGCAACCCGTCACTTAGCCTCGCGGGTGTCATTCGTGTCTGGGACGTCGGAACCTGTCACCCCAACGACCACGCTCACACAGACTTTGTCGGCCATCCCCGCGGCGCGTGCGCGTTTGACACCCCCTCCCTTCGCGGAATTGCCGAGAGCGCACCCTATCTGCACGACGGCTCAGCGGCCACACTTCGCGATGTTTTGACCACTCGCAACCATGGGGATCGCCACGGCCACACCACGCAATTGACGCCGAGCGAAATCAATGATCTCGCTGAATTTTTGCGGTCATTGTGATGCTATCAGCATGTACCATTGAGCGTAACTGTTATAGATGGACCAGCCCGCTTGATGAACGCCCCCGCTGCCCCTCCCGATGGGAGTCTTGATGGAGTTATCGTTGCACAGACCCGCATTGCGCATGTGGATGGCCGCATCGGCAAGGCGCTTGTGCGTGGGTATTCGCTCCCAGAATTAGCGGCGAAGCTCCCATACGAGTCCGTCGCATATGTGGTCCTCGCAGGTGAGCTTCCGGACGCGCAACAGCGCACGCAGTTTGCCCAGTGGCTTGCTGCGAGCGCGACGCTCAACGAGCACGACCTGTCTTTGGCACGGCAACTTGCACTGGGTCGCTCCGCGGCGGATGCGCTCTCGGCGGCGATGGTCCTGACAGAAGATGACACCATCCGAGGATGCAGTGATCCGCTTGAGCGCGCAGCGCGAATGATGGGGCGTGTGCCGAGCGTGTGTGCCGCAGTGGCGGGTTTTGCGGTTCCGTCGGTTGAGCTCTCTTATGCTGAGCGTGCGCTTTATGCATTGGGCGCCACACGTCACGACGCAGCGGCGATTCGCGCGCTCGAAGTGTTGCTCAGCCTTGAGGCAGAACATGGTTTGAGTGCCTCTACCTTTGCGTGTCGTATCGCAGCCTCTGCGGGCGCCAACGGGGGCCCAGCGCTAAGCGCAGCGACGGCGACTTTGTCTGGTGAGCGACATGGAGGCGCGACCGCGAAGGCTCTCGCGATGCTTCAAGAGGCGCTCGCCGCTGGCGATGCAAATGTATTTATCCGAGATAAATTTCAGGCAAAAGCGCGATTGCCGGGCTTTGGACACCGGGTGTACAAGGTGGCGGATCCGAGGGTTCCACCGTTGCGTGAGGCGATGCAGGCGATGGGGCACGCGCCGTTGTTAGATATCACCGAAGCGCTCGCCAACGCTGCGGTCCCGTATTTTGCACCCAAGGGGATCTACCCAAACATTGATCTGTATGGCGCCGCGCTCTTGGGCACCCTCTCGGTGAAGCCCGCGTTTTACGTGGCAGCTTTCACCCTTGGGATCGCCTGTGGCTGGCTCGCCCACTGGAACGAAGTGCGCTCACTCGGTCGCCTGGTCCGCCCCGATAGCGACTACACTGGCCCCGCAGAGCGAACCGTCATCGCACGGTAATCCGAAAGGTCTTCAAGTGCGCCCCTAGCTCGGGGTCCGGCGCAAAGTCCTCCGGCACCGAAATGCTCTCGATGTCTTGCAAAGACCTCCCCGCAGAGCGCACCCCCTCAAGGACCATTGCCTTGAATTTTCGCTCATAAACTCCACGGTGATTGGTACACGCCCACAGCACTCCGCCGGGCGCCAAGACCTTTGCACAGCGCTCAGCAAGCGAAGGCCAGTCCTTCTCAGCCGTCCACCGCGGGCCATCTTTGATCGCTGAATAGCTAGGCGGATCGCAGATCACGATGTCATACAAATCCTTGCGCGCGACCGCGCCATCAAGCCAACCAAACACCTCCGCACACACCCACTGGTGCGCGTCCGGCGAGACTGCGTTTGCAGCGAGGTGTTGCGGCAACACGCTCAGCGCCACCCGAGCCGCGTCTACGCTCATGGTTGATTTGGCACCACCGCACGCCGCCGCGACGGAGAACGCACCGGTGTACGCAAACAGATTGAGCAGCGTTTTGCCAGACGATTCATCACGGATTCGTTTGCGATTTTCGCGCTGGTCGAGAAAGATTCCGGTAGAGAGCCCGTCGCCAAGCTGCGTGACATAGCTCACGCCATTTTCGCGGATGAGCAGCGATGTCTCAGGGGTGCTCGTACCCACGATCGCGCTCTTGGGAGCCACATCCTCGCGGCGTGTGTCCACCAGCGTGTTGCTCTGCTTGCGCCGAATCTTCATGTACACACCCGAGGCTCCCAGCGTCTTGTGCACAGCCTCACACACCATACGATGGTGCTCTGGCTCAAGCGCCTGCTCGGCGGTCTCATAAAAGCTCACGACGTCCCAGCGATCATAGCGATCGACGGTGATCCCGGGCAGCGAATCTCCCCCTTCATTGAGCAGTCGGTAAGCGTTAGTGTCCTTCGAAAACCTCAGCGAATCTCTTCGCATTGCGGCTTCTTGAAGCAACAGTTGCAGCAGGTCGCTCTCTGTAGCGCCCTCCCGAACAAGCCTCTTGATCGCCCACGGCGCAGCGGCACGAACCCACCCTATCGTCGGAAGCTCAATGGCACTCAAGTGCAGCGGAGCGAGGAGCTGATGCTGCAATTTGGCAGACAGTTCACTGAGTTTTTCTCGCTTTGGATCTACCTCGACAAGGGACAGTCCCTTCTCTTCGACAACCCCCATCACGCGAAGGTCTCGAGGCACACTCCCTCGCAGCACCGCCGTCACTCGCCGTGCAAATGACCGCTCTTCGATGCCCTTCGCGAGCACCGCGTTGTGCTGTTTTTGTAGCGAAAATACAGCCACTCCGGACACGTCACGCTCCAGACGGTGCACGACCCACACGGGAGCTGAGACTCGACGCCGCACGCGGCGAAGCAGGTCGTCGCGATGTTCGGGGGCGTCGGTCGCGAGCCCTGCGGGCTTTTGCACCACCAAGAGGTTGGCATCTTGGTAGATGAGAAATTCATTCGGCACAGGTACGTGTTTCACTCCCTACGGGGGTGAAACTAACACTACTCTCGCTGGGTATGGCTTCGCGTGATCGCAAGAAATGGCAGTACCTCGTTGGGCGCTTTGTGCGTCGCAACGATGAGCTTTGGTTTGAGTCATCAGCCGTCGCCCGTATGCGCATCCGTGGTGGAATCAAAGGCTTCGCAGAGGTCTTGAACGAGCTCGGCGCCGAAGGCTGGGATTTGGTCCACTGCGACGACACCGCGCCACGCCCCATCGCCGGCTCAGGCGATGACGTCACGGTCGCGTGGGGCGACATGATTTTCAAGCGACCGTCGGAGACCTAGAGACGCTTGTGACACACAATTGGCATGCAAAATTGCAGACAGAAGTGCACCTGTACTTCGCCGATCCCTCGGTGATTGCAGCGGACCCTTCGGCCCTCACGTTGTTAGACCCACAAGAGCGGGCTCGGTACGAGCGCTTTATGTTTGCTCACAGCAAGACCGAGTTTTGCGGAGCCCATGCGTTGCTTCGCTCGGTACTCTCGCGCTATCAACCAGCGGTTGGACCAAGAGAGTGGGAGTTTGTGAGCAACCCTTGGGGCCGTCCATCGCTCGCTCACACCCATCACAACGATTCGCTCCGCTTCAACCTGTCGCACACCACGGGGCTTATTTGTGTCGCGATCACACACGCGCGCGAGCTTGGCGTGGACGTTGAGTTCACGCAGCGTGCTGGCCAAACGACTGAGATTGCCGAGCGTTTTTTCGCGCCAACAGAGGTGTCTGATCTCAACGCGCTCGCCACAGAGCATCAGCGTGCGCGGTTTTTTTCTTACTGGACGCTCAAAGAGTCGTACATCAAAGCGCGTGGGATGGGGCTTGCCATTCCGCTCGATCAGTTTGCGTTTAGTATTGAGGGCGACGAGCGAATCGTTAGCCCAACAGCCCCACTCCGGCTCGCCACATCGATCGCGTTGCGCTGCGAACCATCACTCAACGACGACGCCACACGGTGGACCTTCACGCAGTTCGCGCTGACACCGAGTCACATGGCAGCGGTCGCGGTCGAGCGCCATCCACACTCCACAATCACTGTGCAGTCGGTTGGCTCTCTCAGCGAACTTGCGGACCCGACAATGTTATTTGGTCAGTGATTTGCGCAAGAACGCGATCATCCGGTCCCACGCGATGGTGGCCTGTTCGGCTGAATAAACCTCGGGTCGGGTGTCATTCATAAACGCGTGTTCGGCGTCGTACTGATGCAGCTCCATCTGACCGCCGAGGTTTTGGAGTTCTTGCTGGATGGCCTGTGCGGCTTCAACCGTCGCCCACTGATCGGTCTTGGAGAAGTGTGCTTGGACGGGCGCCCTAAACTGCTTGAACTCCAGCGACTCTTTCGGCGGAACGCCATAAAACGGAACGACCGCTTCAAACTCAGAGATCTTTGCACCACAGGTAAACGCAACAGCGCCACCCATACAAAATCCAACGACACCCACGTGACCATTCACTTTGGGGTGTGTCTTCAAATACGAAGCAGCGCCAGAGATCTCATCGATCGCTTGGCCCCAATCCATATTGGTCATCATGGACTTCGCTCGGGCGGGATCCTTCGTGCTCACTCCGTGAAATAAATCCGGAGCCAGCGCGGCGAAACCTGCCTGAGCAAAACGCCCAAGGATGGACTGAATGTGCTCATTCAATCCCCACCACTCATGAATCACGATCACTCCTGGTGCTCGTGAAACGTTCTTTGCAAGGGCGAGCTCACCAGACGCGGGCTCTCCGCTACGGGCGAGAAACTCAATGCTTTCGCTCATGCGTCCTCTATGACTTTCCCAGCGATGTCGCTGTGCGTTGAACCCACCGACTCATCATGAGCGGAGAGAACCTCGCGAAGTTTTCTCGCGGCTGCGAGAAGTCGAGTTTTGATAGTTCCTAATGGTTGATTGAGTGCTTCAGAGATCTCAGAATGCGAGAGACCTCCGAAGTACGCCAACTCAAGAGCGGTTCGTTGCTCTTGGGTTAACAACTGCATCGCAGCTTGCACTGCGCGTGTACGTTCGGCCACCGACGCGTCGACCTCGGGAGTCTTGTTGTTGGAGGTCAGCACTTCAAGCTCTGCTGCGCGAAGATCGTCATGTTTGGCTCGTCGTTTACGAGCACGTACCACATCGATCGCTCTGTTGCGCGTCAGGATCGAGAGCCAGCCTGCGGCTGTACCCTTTTTTCGATCAAAGCTTGGTGCTTCGCGCCAGGCTCGTACGAATACCTCTTGAATCACGTCTTCTGCTTCTGTTCGATTGCCAACAATTCGTAGGGCGAGAGCGAATAACAAAGTACCAAACCGATCGTACAACACCACAAGAGCAGTACTGTCCCCATGAGCAGCGTGCTCGATGAGAACTTCGGGCTCCAAGGTTTGCTCTCCCTCGTGACTCACA
>JANNCG010000924.1:0-2132 GCA_031386385.1 Myxococcales bacterium | reverse complement strand
GACTCAAGTGTGTGCACTGCGGCGGTGCACTCTGGGCTCATCTCGCTCTCGGATGGCGGGCAGTTTACTGTGGTGAAGGGCGGGCCGAAAGAGGGGTTTGTTCCCAGCACTCGCCATGGGATTACGACCACCGTGTACGCTTCGTTTCCGGGTAGCTTCACGGTGCGGCGTTGAACGTGATGGCGAGCGAGTGCGGTCGCTATATGCTGATGGTTGTCTGCTCGAGTGCGTGCGGCCCCAGCCATGGTCCTGGAGTGCCGATTAACCACACAACGCCTGCAGGGACTTCGCCCAACGAGAACGGCATCGGCGCGATTTTTATCCCCTCCGGCGCGGGCTATCTGCAGCACGGGACCGTGACGCTCATCACGTCGGATTGGGTGCTCACAGCCGCGCATTTGGTTGACCGCGTGGGGTTGTCCGGGCAGCTACGAATCGCGATCGGACCCCGGACGGCGAACCCACAGCTGCCGCCCGGGATGCCCTATCCGCAAGCCAGCGACCTCATTGCGATAGACGAGACGATGTGCTTTGTTCACCCGCTGTTTCGCCCCGGAATGACCGACAGCGCAAACTGCTTTTTTCGTCCGAACAACGTCGCGCTCGATATGGCGAACCCCGACTATGACCTGGCGTTGATTCACCTCGCGCGTCCGGTGTCTCGTACCGTCGCGCTTCCGTTTCGTGTGCTGCTGCTGGCACCCGAGGTTAACTGGGAGGGACAAGAAGTGCAGTGGGTAGGCGCGGGATGCTACACGCAATTTTGCGAAGCAGGCGTTAGGCGTGAAGGGTTGACAGACCTGAACGGTCTCGGCGCAACTGTTGGAGTACAACTGCAAAGCAATGTGCTTTGGAGCGCTCCTGGGTTGAGAACCAACGGCCAACGCCGTGCGTTTTTGTTGCCCGGCGACTCAGGAGGGCCACTTCTTTGGACACACCGTGCAGCAGCTCCGTACCCGCGAAAGACGCTGATTGGTGTCGCGTCCCAGGGGACAGTCACAGTGGCGGACCCAACGCGCGGGGGATCCTATTGGACCTATACAGCAGGCCCACGAGTCGCGGTGTGGATTAACGAGGTGATGACCTTCGGTGCGCTCGGCAGAGGGATGACGACTGGCTCCGTGTCACCTTCGACTCGTTGGCTCGGTGAAGGAGCCGGGGATTCAGACAACTGCCCAGCGGTCTTTAACCCCTGGCAAGACGACAGCGATGGCGACGGTATCGGCGACGAATGCGATCCATAGTCCCGAGCAATCGCGCGAGCAAACCCAACTTCAGTTGAGCACAAATCGCAAAATGAGCGCACCACCCACCCCCGTTGAGTGCGCGAGAAAAAACGGAACCCCCGGCCGCGCCGTAAACTGCGTCTGATGCGTCCGTCCGCCCAGCGAGATGTTCACCACGACCACGGATCGCTCGCCGCGAGGCTCGGGCAGCAGCACCAACTGAAGCGTCCCGCCGTTGGGGATCCCGACCGTGGCAGGTGTTCGCACCGAGAGGCGGTGGGTGCTCTCACTGACCCGATCAATCTGGTGGTAAGCGCTGAAGGGCGGTCGCGTGAGTTGACGAAGTGCTCGCAAATTTGCTGCGATTCCGCCGGTTCCGTTGCTGCCCACAAGGACCATGACCTCCACGGTTGTCACGGTGACAGGCGTACTTCCGGCGTCAGAAGTGCTCGTCGCAACAGGCGCTCTGCCGGCGTCACTGCTCTGCGCGAGCCTGCTCTGTTGATGCCGTGGCGCGGGCTGCGCACGCAACCGCTGCGGGACCAAAACGCTCGCAGTGACCATCACACCCACCCAACATGCCGCCGAAAAAGCGCGCTGTGGCTTACATCTGTCGCTTAGCGCCATCTTCGATCCACACGACTGCAACGGTGGTCCCTTCGTCTTCTCCTGGCAGCGCAAGGACGGTGTATTGCGTCCGGTCGCCGTCCACGTTGACCTTATCGACAGAGCTGCTCTCGATCGACGCGACAAGCCTTGGAGCGGGTTCTTGAGTCGCTAACTCAGGGAGCGGTCGCACGACGTTGACGTTGGGTGTGGTTGTTATGGGCGTTTGATGTGTCAACGCGATGTGATGGTTCACCACGGGAGGCTTGGGCCTTCGGGCATTCGCAACAGCGAACACTG
>JANNCG010000919.1:0-1817 GCA_031386385.1 Myxococcales bacterium | reverse complement strand
GAAGCGCGCTTGCAGCCTCTACGGCGCGGTCATCAAGACCGTTGTGCCCGTCTCCTCCTGCCGAGTTGCCGAAGCACCGAAGCTTCTGGAGAACACATTTCGCGGCGTCAACATCGCGTTGGTGAACGAACTCAAGGTTGTCTATGACGCCATGGGCATTGACGTGTGGGAGGTCATCAACGCGGCGAAGACGAAGCCGTTCGGGTTCATGGCATTTTATCCCGGGCCGGGTCTCGGCGGTCATTGCATTCCGATTGATCCATTTTATCTGACGTGGAAGGCGCGCGAGTTCGGGCAGCACACGCGGTTTATCGAACTCGCCGGCGAGATCAACACGGCCATGCCGGACTTCGTGGTGCATCGTTGCGCCGAGGCGCTCAATGACCGCAGCAAGTCCGTGAAGGGCAGCAAAATTCTCGTCGTCGGTCTCGCCTACAAGCCGATCGTGGACGACCAGCGCGAATCGCCCAGCTACATCCTGATGGAAAAACTCCAGGCACGCGGCGCGAAGATCGCCTACTACGATCCGTATGTTCCCGTCATCGGGCTGACGCGCGAACACGCGCACTGGGCGGGCACCAAGTCCGTGAAGTGGAACAAGAAAACTGTGGGCAGCTACGACCTGGTGCTGATCGCCACCAACCACGCGAACGTGAATCACGCGGACCTGGCGGGCTGGGCAGATTGCATCGTGGACACGCGCAATGCGATGTCCGGTGTGAAGACCAAGCCGGGCCAGGTGACGAAGGCGTGACCTCAATCCTGGTGGGTGACGACGTGATGAGTCTCCATTCAGCCGGGAAAAGTTAGAGACTCCTCACGTCGTCACCTACCATCCAAGTGATCAACAACGGTGGCGGCCACAAACTCGGTTCGCATGTGCGGGTCGTTGAGCCGCTCGGTTACTTCGACATGGTGAGCTTGAGCCGGTCGGCGCGGATGATCCTGACGGATTCCGGCGGGCTGCAAAAGGAGGCTTACTGGCGTGGCTTACTGGCTTGGCGTTCCATGCATCACGCTGCGCGACGAGACGGAGTGGGTGGAGACGGTTCACTCCGGTTGGAACACGCTCACCGGCGCGAATACGGACAAGATCGTGCAGACCGTTCGTGCGTCTGCGCGGCCCGCTGTGCGTGCGTCGTTGTATGGCGAAGGCTGCGTCTCGGCGCGGTGCGTGGATTTGCTGGGGTAGTGGGGGGCGGCCTTTATGCCGCTTCGTAATTGAACAGGATGTCAGCAGGCATTATGAAGATCCCACGCCGAGCATTACGAATCGCGGCTTTCGCATACCTGATTCTGTGGGGTTGCTCTGCAGTGTTTGTTTATCCGGGCAGGCTGGTTGCCGAGATTGACGCCGAAAGGAAGGACAGTGCGACGCATCCGGCAACATTGGGTCGTTTGATTTCATTCGCCCCTGCGTTCTTATGGGTGGATTGGCAAGAGGGAGACAAGGGGTTCGATTGCGCAGGCTTTCAGGGGATATTTGTCGCCACACCATTTGGCACGAAGTTGCTCTGGAAACGAATGGCGTGGATTTCTTGAAGGCGCACCCCTCGGGGACAATCTGGCACGCTGCCGCGTCTGACGTTTCACGTTCTTAATTTCGACCGAATGACCACGATGCAAAAAGACTCGACCAACAAGCCCAAGATTGCCGTTGCTGGCATGGGTTACTGGGGCAAGAACCTCGTCCGCAACTTCCACCAGATCGGCGCGCTGTCGGTCGTGTGCGATTCCAATGCGGCGGTGGAAGAAACTTTGAAGCGCGATTGTCCCGGCGTCGGCTATCGCGCGGACTTCGCTTCCGTGCTTGCTGA
>JANNCG010000864.1:0-2035 GCA_031386385.1 Myxococcales bacterium | reverse complement strand
CGGTCGGCGCGTCCACCGGCGGCCCGCCCGCGCTCCAGCGCCTGCTCGCGGGTCTGCCAAAGCCATGCCCCGTGCCCGTCCTCATCGTCCAGCACATCATACCGTGGACAGTAAGCGAGAAGCACGACAGAGTTTATATGCCTGTGCATGGCTCGTCCTGACAGTATCGCTTATGGGTTGTTTTGAACGCTCGGCGGTCGCGCTAACTCCAAGTGTTTTCGCTGGATTTGAAGGCGAAGTCAGACTCGGTTCGGTTGAACAGGTCGATCTGTTGATGGTGGTCGACAACTCTGGCTCGATGAAGAATCACCAGCTCGATTGGCTTGCACAAATTGATGACTTGGTCGCGACTCTCGCTCTTGGCGTGAAGGATCTTCACGTGGGTGTGATCTCGACAGACTTGGGGTCTGGAGGCTTTGTGATTCCAGGATGCGACAACAGTGATGTCGGGGATGATGGACTTCTCAATCCGATTCGGTTTGGGCCTGCGATGCAGTCGCACCTGCCTTGGGTCCGGCGCGCACATGGAGGGGAGGGAGAGCCCTCGCCGTTTCGACCGGTTTTTTGTAGCAATGATCCAAACGAGTTTCCGTCGTTTGTTACCTTCTGTTCAGACTACGCCGACCCAAGTTGTCGAAGCGCTGAGCCGAACACCTCCACGCAAAGTGCTTCACAGTTTGCTCAATGGTTCAAATGCAACGCCGCGCTCTATGTGAATGGCTGCGGCTTAGAGTCACCACTCGAAGCTGCCTGGCGAGCCTTGTGGGAAAAAGACGGCGGAGCGATCGCAAGAGATCCTCCCTCGAACGTGGGATTCTTGCGTCAAAACGCGGTGCTCGCGATAGTGTTGTTAACCGATGAAGAAGACGGATCGGTTCGCAACTGTGCTCACGATCAAGGCTTCTCTGCACAAGGCGGAGGCTCATGCACCGATGCCACGGATGTGTACAACACCGAGTCGCTGCACTGGGCGCATCCCACCAACTATGACCAACGCTTTTATCTGTACACACCCGGGGACAGCCGCGACCCAACGTGGCCGATGGACCGGTATTACAACACCGCGGCGACAACGGTCGCACATCGATGGACGCGTGACTTTCTCGCACTAAAACCTGGACATCCTGAGCGCGTCATCTTCGCAGCGATCACGGGAGTTCCTCTGCAAATACCCACGACGCGAGATGACGGCGATGGGAGCGTGAGCGTGACGGATTGGGCTCGATTGCTCGGTGTAGCCAATGGGGATGTCAATGATTTCAACGGTCGGGATTCTTCAAGCTCGATCACCGGTGTCCAAGGCGGCGAGGGGCCGTTCTCGATGCGTCAGGCGAACCAAGATCCAAACTGCGTTCACGTGGTCCCAGCGTGTCGTCGCGAAGGCAGCACTTATGACCCCATGCGCAGCTGCTTCAATGCTCAATCGATGGCGCTTCCAGCGCGGCGAATTGTTGAGTTGGCTCGACGATTTGACGAGTTTCCGGCGTGCAACGGTCGGCCTTGTCGCAACGGTTTGGTCGCCTCCATTTGCGCGAACGATTTCTCCGGTGCCATGAGAGGGATCGTTCAAAAAATCTACCGAGCACTCCGCCCAGAACAGTGTTTGTTCTTCACTTTGCACACGACGCCTGATGAAGCTGGCTCCGATGTAACACGTTGTGTTTTGCGTGAATTTCTTCCCGAAGGCCAGCAGTTTTGTGACCCAACGCGTGGGCGCACTGCGCCCGAGAATCGCGACGAACAGCGCCTCGTATTCGCGGATGGTTCGACTCATGTTATTTGTGATATCGCTCAAATTTCAACGTATCCTGCGACCGATGTCCGCGCGTATCGGCCAACGAGTGAGCAGCCCGGCTGGTACCTCAATCGCAGCCATCGCGCGGGTGGCCATCAGTGTCCACAGGTCATTTCGTTCACCGAAAACGCTGCGCCTGGTGCAGACTCGTTGTTGCGTCTTAGTTGTCTTCATGGCGAGAGTCCTTAGGTCTTAGCGAATGGGATTGTTCGGACAAATTTGCATATAAGGTTGGTTTGA
>JANNCG010000859.1:0-3833 GCA_031386385.1 Myxococcales bacterium | reverse complement strand
GCTCGTACTCCGCTCCACGACCGCTTAAAAACCACGGAAACAAATCAATCCCCGCGCGCGAATCCGCGAGCACGCGATCAAGCCAAGCCCTGTCGCGTGGCCCCATTTGTGTGAGAATCAACGAACTCTCAGGACCGTGAAACCTCGGTCGCCACGGCATCGAGAGCTGCATTGCAGTCCCATCGGTCGTGAGGTTTTCGGACAACACCCGCGCGATGGTCGACAGCCACTGAAGCATCTCGCGCTCAAGTGCGTCGCGGTCATTTGTGAAAAAGTATCCCGAGTCATCCCCTGGTTCGTCCTCGGTCGGCGCATCCCACGTGATCGTGAGTTCTCGCTCCACTGTGCGAATAAGCTCACAAACGTCTTGGTGATATCCAGGGCCCACCGCCGACGTTGCCGCAGAGACCGTGAGAACCTGTGCGCCGTCGGCAGCGATGAGCAGCTGAAACTCCACGTCATCCGCTGCGGGGTGGGCGCGAATCCACAGGGTGGGCAGCTCTTTGTGCACTGCCTTCGTGCTCGACATCAGCTCGTCGCCGTAGTGCTGCAGTACAAGTTCGTCGATAACGGTCAACGGATCTTCACTGAAAACACCCATCGTCCCGCGCAAAAACAGACCTACGGACATGGGATCACTTTACAACAAGCGACGCGCGAACCGAAAAAACAAAGTCTGCCAAATTCGCGTCTGTTGCACAACGTGAGCGAAGCCCAGGTGACTTCACGAGTCGCTCAGTGCTAGCGTCTTGCGCAATGAGACTGTCCCCGCTATTTGTTCTTATATTGCCATTGATTGCGTGCACACGGCGCGCCGCTTCAACCCCTACAACGGGACCCGCGATCGTGGCGCCACAAACCGCTCAAACGCAGGTCGCTGAGGGACGCGGCCCCGACCTTGAAAACTCCGCACACGAGCTGATGGAGCGGGTCGAAGGGCTCTCTGAATTCGCTGGAAATTCCCAGGGACTCGAGCAGCTCATTCGCGCCTTGCAGACGGCGTTTCGCGCATCGGACAGTGCCCGAGTCGACGCGCTCGTGGCGCCGATTCTTCCGTCGCGCTCGCCCCTGTTGCTCGCGCTCACCCTTGAGGGAGGCCACACCTTGGCGCCCTATCTTACCGGGCCGGCTGGGATGTCACGCGAGTTGCTGAAGACGCGCGCCCGTGAATGGTCGACCGCAGAAAACTTTTCTGTTCACGCTGCAACGGGCGCCCAAATAGCTTCGGGCGAAAACACGGCGGCGTACAACCCCGCGATGAGGACCATTGCGGGCATGTTGCGAGAGCAAGTGCGATTCTATCGTGTGGAGTTTCGTCTCGCGAGCGGACGGACGCTGGTTGCTGAGAGTTGGATCTACGCCGGAGGCAAGTGGATGTTCGTCCATGAACCGTGGCGTTTTGCACAAGGTTCGCCTGACAGAGCGCTCGTCAACCCATCGACTCCGGCCGGAGCGATGCTTCCCTCAGGAGGACTTCGATGAACCGCGCTTTCAGACTTTCACCCCACCCTCGCGCGAAGGCCCGCTTGAGCGGCCAAGTCCGAGGTTGGCTCGTCTCGATATCGCTTATAACCGTTGTTCTCGCGGGCTGCGCAAGTCCTCCCGTCCAGCCCGACGTGGTGGATGTCTTGCAGGTCCCCGCGGACACGTTTGTGCTTGATGTTCCGCGCGATGTTCCGACGCCTGTGAGCGCGATCGGTCGCGAATGTATGGCTGAGCTCATAGGCAACATGCCCGGGCAAGGCGACTGCGAAGAGGGGCAGATCTGTCTGCCGGAAGAGTTTGGCTTTAACGCCGGATATTGCAGCTCGGATTGCAGCAACGATCCATGCCCGCGAGGATCGACGTGCGTGCCAGTCGGGGGTCAAGTTCGGTTGTGCCTGAAGAACTGCACCACTAGCGCTGACTGCCGCCCCAACGACGGCTACCGCTGCCAAAATCCAGGCAATGGACGATCGGTGTGTCTCCCAACGGATGGCCCCGTTGGGCTTCGGGATGGGCGTGCGTGCTACACGACTGCGGCCGGAGCCCATCAGCTTCCGGCCCTCGCAAGGCGAACGTTTTCAACGCCCAACGTCTCGCTGTCGAGCGAGCGTCCTGACACGCAACTTCAGGCCGAGGGCAATGTGGCGATCAATCCGATCAACGGCGCTGTCGCGACAAGCTATATCGCCGTCGCACGCAACGGCGTGTTTATGGGCGTAAGCACGCAGTTTGCGGACGGTACGGTGCAGCGCGTAGGAGCTGTGCGCGATCCTTCGCTTCAGACCACCAGCGATCCGGTTTTGGCGTACACCGCGGACGGGCGATTGCATATGGTGTTTCTTGGGTACAACGTCAACGGGCAGGGACGACCCACAGCGATGCGGCTGCGCTATGCGACGAGCGGAGATGACGGTCGTAGCTGGGCCCCAGCAGTGGGCATCGAGCCCAACCAGTTTTGCGTAGGTGGCTGCGACAAGCCATGGATTGTGATCGGTCCCACACCAGCGAATTTGCTGCCAGCAGACGCCGGTGTGCAAGACAGCGGCGCGGTGGACGCGGGTGAGTTCGATGGCGCTGGTTCAGATGGCGGTGGCACAGACGCAGGCGCTGACGACCCTCGGCTTCGTGGAATCTCGATCTACGTCGGGATCATGGTGCAGCTCAACGGTGGGCGCACAGTCCAGCTTCATATTTTGCGGTCAGACAACGGCGGACGAACATTTACTTTGCCGATGCCGTTCACCTCGTCAGGGGGCGGCGTGAACCCCATCACGCCCAATCTGCTGACGCCCGTCGTGGACCCAAGCGGGACCGTTCACGTGACGTATGCTGGGATCGGTGGCTCGCGCTTCGGAGACGCAGCCAACCGAGTGTTTTATCGCCGATCAACCGATGGCGGCGTGACCTGGTCCAGCCAGGTGACCGTCTCTCGCCCAATGGACACTCCCGTATACGGCCAGCCCGTGGTGGTCACCGACGGTGGCCGTTTGCACATCGCGTACATCAACGGAAACCTCGCGGGCCAATGGGACATGATCCTGGCCACGAGCGAAAACGGTGGTACTTCGTGGACACATCGCAAGGTCAACGACGAGCCCGACAGCTGCGCGACGCACGCTTTTCCGTGGATCGTCGCGGACAACGCGGGCCGAGGCGTGCACGCGATGTGGCTTGAGAACCGCTTCGGCGATGGCGCCGTGGGATACGCTCTGTGTCCCTCCAACCCAGCGATGCCGTGTGGCGCAAATGAGCAAATCAGCGACGCGTCTTTTACGTTTGAGACCGTCCGCGATCCGAGCAAGTGGCACGGAGATTATCTCGGCTTTTCGCAAGCAGCCGACGGGACCTTGTGGGCCGGATGGAGCGACACACGCACTGCAACCCCGTCCATGTATCTCGCGCGCGGAACCGTTCGATAGTGTTTGCTTATTAGCAGTGCGCGAAGGCCATCGCTTGGGTAGTGCGCGCTATCGAAGCAAGATCGCCAGCTGCTCAGCCCACTGATCATACGAAGCCGCGTCGGGGTGCAGTCCATCGGGTGCCCACGCTGCTCGGTCCGCTTGCTGTGTCATCAGCGCGGCAAGATCGAGCCATCGTCCACCCACCGCCCGAACCTCGTCACGCAAGATGTCGTTGTATGCGCGCACCTGAACGAGCGCTGCATCGCCACCGAATCGACGCCCACTCGGTGATCGTGGCCACTCGGGTTGTGGAATCCCCACGATGTTTGCCGGTGCAACCCGCGCATCAACGCACGCACGCAAGATCGCTCGCACATCCGCGCGGTACTGCTCTGCGGTCCCGCCCCGAACGATGTTGTTTGCGCCGATCGCGAGGGTCACCAAGTT
>JANNCG010000353.1:0-4949 GCA_031386385.1 Myxococcales bacterium | reverse complement strand
GCAAACGGTGTTTCAACGCTTCACCTTTGCGTCAGCAAGCGCGCGCGATAGCTCAAATCGCCAGCACCGGCAACCAATTCTCCAAATCGCTCATCAGGTACTGCGCCCGTCAACTGCGTAGCGCGCATCACGCTGATATTTCTTAAACGCCCAATAAAAATACTGACGGTCCCCGCTCGATTGATCCCTCCTGGTGATGCGCCAAATGCGCCAATCGCGAGATCGCTCAGCCCATCACCATTGACATCACCCGCGAGCGCAACCGAACTGCCAAACAAATCGGCTGAAATTTCTCCATCCAACGTGAGAGAAGGCAGCGCAGCTATCCCTACAACATTCCCTGCAAAAATACTGACGCGACCCGCTCCCATCCGTCCCTCTGGATCTGCCAAATAGGCGCCCACCAACAACATCGCCCAGCCCATCGCCATTCAGATCGCCTGCGCTGGCAACTGAATAGCCAAACGCGTCATCCGCATTGAGACCTTCAATCACGCGGCTCGCATTTGCACCCACGCCCATCGCGCTGCCAGAAAACACGCTCGCAGTACCCGCGTTCGAACGCCCCATGGGGTCTGCATTCGGAGCACCAACAACGAGGTCTGCATAGCCATCCCCATTCAAGTCACCCGCTCCCGCAAGGGCATCGCCAAAGTGATCCCTCGGCCCCACGCCGACAAGCACCCGAGCAGCCATCGCACCAAGCCCGAGGGCACTCCCATGAAATACGCTTACGCTTCCTGGTGGAGCGCGCGGTGAATCCTCTCCATTCGCCCCAACCACAACATCTCCATAGCCGTCCCCATTGAGGTCTCCCGCCGCCGCAACAGAGCTTCCAAAACTATCGTCCGCCAGCACACCCTCAAGCTCACGCGCTGGCATGGCCGAGAGCCCCATCAGACCACCGTGGTACACGCTGACTCGGCCCGCACCACTTCGCCCACCAGGGCTCGCGCGAGGAGCACCCACGACCACGTCGTCAAATCCGTCTCCGTTCACGTCGTTGTGCGCGTGATAGCTTGTATCCACTCCGCTCGTCCCATCTCTCAACGGAACATGAAACAGCCACACCGGACTGTTTGTGGCACTCGTCGCCGCACCCACACGCCCGCGCAAACGCCAAAACACCACCGTGGTGGCCGGCAATGGCATCAAGGGTCTTGTTGATGTGCCCACTACGTTGATCGTCTCAATCACCTGCGCACACGCACGATCGCGACAAATCTCGACCAGGGCACCATCAAATCCAGCTGGTAATTCCCAACGTAAAGTGGGACGGCGAAGCGTGACATCACCGAGGGACAGAGGTGCAATCTGGCGCGGCACAAGACGGTCTGCGATGCACGCACCACCCAACGATTGATACCCCATCGCGCACGCCAAACCGCACCGACCCATCGTGCAGGTCGCGGTTCCGTTGGCTGTCGAGGGGCACATCATCGCGCAGCGTCCGCAGTGCTCAAGCGATGTTGTTGTGTCCACACAGACGTCTGCACATCGCGTTGGAGTATTTGCTGGACACATTGGCGCAACATCTACGGGCACATCCATCGATTCGCGATCCGCAAAACCCGCTTCGCCCGCGTCCCTGGCATCCACCACGCCCCTCACATCTTCGACAACATCGGGCGGAAACAACACAGACCCATCGCGAGCGCAGTAGTTTACGTCGCCCTCAACACACTGTGGATAACACTGCCCTCCAAGCAGCACGCTCGGTGCCGGACACGTGGGCCCCAAGTCTGGACAACCCCACAATCCCAGCACAAACAACAGCATCCCCAAGCTCGCCCACACGCCTCTGCCTTGCATCATTTTAGTCCACCTTCGCTCTGAGACTGCGATCCATCAAACTTCGCAAAGCTACCGAACACAGTTCGACAATTCAAGTGCGAGTGTGTTGAAGGAGACAGAGACCTTGGCGATATCGGCGATGTTGCGAGGGGAGGGCTCGCGGAGGACCGACAGTCACTGTCGGTGAGATTCGCTATCTCATTTGCAGCCTTTGCGAAAACACGTCAGCAAAATTGGGTTTGCTCCCCATGGGCCAGCGCGGCATGACGCCCCGCTCAGTTTCGCAGCAGAAAGAAATCCGCAGCGCGAAAGCTTATCGACTCTACGAGTACACTGCGCTCAGTGCGCTGCTCTATCGCGCTCAAAAAAACCGAGACTGCCGGTACGTTCGGAGGAACATTCCATGTAGCTAGGGGGAAGAAGTTCCACACCGTTTGGGGTACCAAAAACTCACCTCGCGCTTGAGGGATGACGCAAACAATCTCTCGAGTGTCCGCGCGATCTCCGACATCACCACTCCAACGCAGCTGCAACAGAATGTTGCCTGTTGACTTCGCCACCCATCGAAACGTCACCGGCTCAGCAGCAGGTACCGAGACGATAAGGTTTCCAAACCGAGGATCACTTTCAGTTGGGATTGGCCCAAGATACATCGGGGCGTGGACGGCTTGAATGACGGTCGAGAACACAAGTCTCGAAGGCGAATACACCATAAACCGAGCGCTCACCGACGCTGCGGGGGTAATCATATCCCCTCCCGAATGTACCCCCTCGGGACCGCCGGACTCATAGAGGTGAATCTCGCGGTTGTTCACCGTCACAGCAGCACAAAAATTTAAATACCGATCTACGCTCCGCAAATGGCGCGCACGACCTTCGCACTCAGCAGTTAATCGTGGAGATGTTATATAGTTTGGCTCCCCATATTGAGCCTCGGCTGCCCAGAGGTCAAACAGCGGCGGTTGTCCGACCACCGGCTCGACAGTGCGTGCAATCAGTGTGACACGAGCGAGCGCCGGTTCTGCATCAGCAGAAGCATCAATGACGCGCGGACTGTGGCCGTCTACGCAGACACTCGCCCCAAAGTCTTCGCCAGAGCACCGCGTCCCGGACACAATCAACGCCACTATGAGCGATAGAAATTGAAATCGGGAAAGATTTTTTCTGTTCATCGCGACGGTTACTTTTGTAAAAACGATAGTTGTTAAAAACTATTGATCCCGGGGCTGCACGAGCGATTGAAGGCTCGTCACGCACGTTTGCTCGATATATTCGCCCTCGTTCATCGCGGGGTACGCGTGGACATAATACAAGTGATCTCCTATCAAATTGGGCTCACGCAGGATGCCGCCCTGGATGAGAAGGTGTTCGCGCTGCGAGGGCAAATGGTAGCCATAGATATCCTGTCGATCCGTGGACCAATTCGCACTCACAGGCCGCACTGCGTTGCGAAAATCCGTCCAAACAATCCAGTCGCCGATCACGCGAGGATTTATCTGCATTGCGACTCGAACTGGTGGATCACTGGTGATTCTACGTGTCTCGCGCGTGCGAAGATTCATCCAATAGATCTCGGTGTTGTTTGCGTCCCAAGCGGACCCGCCGTCGTGTCTAAAATCAATCCAAACGAGCTGATCACCCACTAGCCACGGTTCGACCATGTTCCCTTCCTCTGCCAACAAGCGCTCTGGCGCGGCCATGCCCACAGTCCATGTCCAAAGCCGGTAGTCCTCGACGTATACAAAACGATCACCGCTGGCAGTGAGCTGAAATTCACTCGCGCCCGTCGCGAGCGCTTTGATCACATGCGGGTTTTCTCCGTGTGGTCCAGCGACGTACAAAAATATCGGAGCACCACCTCCGTTGGGCGTGGGGCGAAAAGTCCACGCCATGAAGGACTCAGTTGCCACAATATCGCGAATCCCCGAAGCAATTGTTGACGGCATTCGGTACGGCTGGCGAGTCACCTGCCAGAGCACACGACTCGGAGAGTTCAGATCCGTGAACTCAATGATAGCGTCGCTGAGAAGCCGCTGGGACGTGAACATCAACACGAGAGATGATGAACGGCACACCCCGAGCCCACTCAAATCTCGGTTTTGTGTACCTAAAGCCCAAAAGCTTCGTTCACCCAACAGGCCAAGCGAAATAGGCCCAAAAGCGGGACCAAGGAAGTAACCGTTCCACTCGCACCCACCGTAATAGCGATCAGCCAAAACTGAGGGAAGCATGGTGGCTCCGCTGGGACATGCATGCGGTGGATCGGACTCTGCTCTGGCTGTTGGAATTAACCACGAACCGTCATACCAAGGCGGGGTAGGGACATCGCCTCGCGAGTCTTGTGCGATCGCGCTGTGGTCGCTCATATCGCGAGGCCCACCGTCGTCGGATGCAATTGAGCCGTCTGTTGTTTGCGGTGTCGTCTTGCAGCTTGGCGCACCAAAAACAATCAACGCAAGCAAAGCTGATCTCTTCGCGACAGCAGCAAATACCTGTGCGGAGTTGGCGCGAGATGTCATCGAGGTGCGCTTGATGGGAGACCCGTGCGAATCACCATCGACTGGCGCTGATCAAGGAGTGGTTGAGCATCGTGGCAGCTCTGTCGTTTTGCTCATGGCGAGCAAGCGCTGATTGTCGCGCGGCCAAGAGGGGACGTCTACGGCTCGCAAGACCGATTCCGTAAATTCGGCGAACATCGTGCGAAGTGCAGGTGAACGTGCAGCACAAAACCGAGGACCGACAGTCACTGTCGGTGCAATTCGCCAGCTTATTTGCAGCACTTGCGAAAAAATATGATTTAATTTGGTCTTTTGCACTCAGTGCTGTCGCAGTGACACCACACCTGCGTGATCGCTGGCTAAAGACTTTCGCGACGAGTCCACTAAACCTTGGGCAACAACCACTCGAGCAAACCACGCTCGTCATCTGCGAAGATCGCGTCATCAATGGCCACCCAGTTCTCTGGCGTTGCGTTGGCAACAAGAGCGCTCTGCTCGCTTTCGGTGAGCGCACGCTTCAGGCGCTTTGCAGCAGAACGCACGAGCCCATTGCGACGCTCAAGCGCCACGCCCTGCTCAATGCCCTGCTCAATGCCTTTGTGGATGCCTTCTTCGATGCCCTCGAGCTTGCCCTCAAGTTTGCCTTCTAGTTTCAAA